>CAYRHV010000446.1:0-2309 GCA_964424045.1 uncultured Ottowia sp.
GTCGCCAACCGCGTGATCTTCATCGACGTCGGTGGCCACATCCTGGAGGACTGCAGCAAGGACGAGTTCTTCGGCCACCCCGAGAACCGCCAGCCGCGCACCAAGGACTTCCTGAGCAAGATCCTGCAAAATTGAGCGTCGGGTCCACCTCCAGCAAAAAGCCCCGCGGTGCGGGGCTTTTTGCTGCGCGTGCGGTACGGCTTACTGCTTGCGCTCGGCGATCGCCTTCTCGGCCATGTTGACCAGGTTGGTGCCGATGCGCGGCTTCCACTTGTCGTAGATCGGCTTCGTGACCTTGACGAAGGCCTCGCGTTCGGCCGGCGTGAGTCGCGTGATGGTCACGCCCAGGCCCTCGATTTCCTTGAGCAGCGGCTGGCCGGGCTCGATCAGGCCCTTGCGGGCGATCTCGATCTCTTCCTTGCCGGCCTCGATGGCGGCCTGGCGCACGTGTTCGCGGTCTTCCGGCGTCCAGGAGTTCCAGACCTCCTTGTTGACCACGAACACCAGCGGATCGGCGATGTAGCCCCACATCGTCAGGTATTTCTGGCCCACGTTCTGCAGCTTGGCGGCGGTGAAGATGCTCATCGGGTTTTCCTGCCCGTCCACCGCGCCGCTGGCAAAGGCCGGCTGCGCGTCGGCCCAGCTCATCTGGGTCGGGTTGGCGCCCAGGGCGGTGAAGGTGTCGATGAACAGCGGCGAGCCGACGACGCGGATCTTCAGGCCCTTCAGGTCGGCGGGCGTGCGCACCTCGTGTTTGGAGTTGGTGAGCTCGCGGTAGCCGTTCTCACCCCAGGCCAGCGGCACCACGCCGGCCTTGTCCAGGATCTGGAAGAACTCCTTGCCGACCTCGCCCTGGGTGAGCGCGTCGATGGCGGCGTAGTCGGGCATCAGGAAGGGCAGCGAGAACAGGTTCAGCTGCCGGACCTGGGGCGACCAGTTGATGGTCGAGCCGATGGCCATGTCGATCACGCCCTGGCGCAGGGCCGAGAACTCGCGCGTCTGGTCGCCCTGGATCAGCGACACGCCGGGGTAGAGCTTGATGTTGATGCGCCCGTTGGTCTTTTCCTTGACCTTGTTGGCCCAGATCTCGCCGCCCTTGCCCCAGGGGAAGGCGGTGCCGACCACCAGCGACATGCGGTATTCGCTCTTGTAGTTCTGCGCCTGCGCGGTGGCCGGCAGGCCGAGCGTCAGGGCCACGCTGGCGGCCGACACGGCGGCCAGGGCAAGCAGCTTGCGACGTTGTTTCATGACAGGGTCTCCTTTGAAGTGGACTGAGAAAAAAAACCGGTTGGAATCTCGGGTCGTGCGACGGCCTGCGGCCGGGTCAGAAGCCGAGCACGCGGGGCAGCCACAACGCCAGCTGCGGCCAGGTGATCACCATCAGCACCACCACGCCCATGGCCAGCACCAGCGGCAGCACCCAGCGCACCGTGGTCTCCATGCTGACGCCGGCAATGCGGCACGACACCATCAGGTTCACGGCCAGCGGCGGCGTGAACTGGCCCATCGCCACCATCAGCGTCAGCAGCACGCCGAACCATACCGTGTCCCACTGGTAGTGCTGCATCAGCGGCCACATCAGCGGCACGAAGATCAGGAAGATCGAGATGCCGTCGAGGAACATGCCCATCACCACCAGCAGCAGCACGATCAGCGCCAGCACGCCGTATTCGCCCAGGCCGGATTCGACGATGGCATGGGTGAGCGGGTCGATCACGCCCAGCGTCGAGAGCGAGAAGGCGAAGATGCCGGCCAGCGCCACGACGATCAGGATCACCGCCGACAGCTCGCCCGATTCCTTCAGGATCGGGAACAGGTCGCGCCAGCCCATGGTGCGGTGGATCACCATGCCGACGAACAGGCCGTAGAACACCGCCACCACGGCGGCCTCGGTGGGCGTGAACCAGCCCATGCGCATGCCGCCCAGGATGACGACGGGTGCCATCAGGCCCCAGAAGGAGTGGAGAAAGCTCTTCAGCAGCGGCGGGCGCGGCAGGTCGGCCTCCAGCTGGCCCATGCCGTGACGACGTGCCAGCCAGACCGAAGGGATGATCAGTGCCAGCCCCACCAGCACGCCGGGGATCAGGCCGGCGGCGAACAGCGCCGGCACCGAGGCGCCGGGCACCAGCACCGAATAGACGATGAAGGCGATCGAGGGCGGGATCAGGATGTCGGTGGCCGCCGCGGCGCCGACCACCGAGGCCGAGAACGCGCCCGGATAGCCGGCGCGCGTCATGGCGGCGATCATCACGCCGCCCACGGCGGCGGCCGTCGCCGGCCCCGAGCCCGAGATGCCGCCCATGAACATG
>CAYRHV010000447.1:0-2306 GCA_964424045.1 uncultured Ottowia sp.
ATGATCTGGGCCGGCGCCGGCGTGCTGTGGCTGGCGGCGCGCGCGCAGGGCGACGCCACCGGCTATGACCAGGCGGCCTGGCAATGGGCCTACCGCATCATGGCCGGCTCGATCGTGGTCGGCGTGCTGACCGTGCTGCTGTCGCCCGAGCCGGCACCACAGCCGCTGCCGCGCGCGCGCAATGCGGGTGAATGGTTGAACACCGCGCTGGTCGAGCCGTTCGCCGAGTTCTTTCGCCGCTATCGCTGGCAGGCGGCGCTGGTGCTGGCCCTGATCGCCGTCTACCGCATCAGTGACGTGGTGATGGGCATCATGGCCAACCCCTTCTACGTCGACATGGGCTACACCAAGGATCAGGTGGCGGCCGTGACCAAGGTCTACGGCGTGGTCATGACGCTGGCCGGCGCCTTTCTCGGCGGCAGCCTGGCGCTGCGCTTCGGCGTCATGCGCGTCCTGATGCTCGGTGCCGTGCTGTCGGCGCTCACCAACCTGCTGTTCGCCTGGCTGGCGAGCCAGGGGCCGAGCGTGGCGGCGTTGATCGCCGTGGTCTCGGCCGACAACCTGGCCTCCGGGCTGGCATCGGCGGCCTTCATCGGCTACCTGTCAAGCCTGACCAACATCAGCTATTCGGCCACCCAATACGCGCTGTTCTCGTCCATGATGCTGCTGCTGCCGAAGTTCGTGGCCGGCTTCTCGGGTGACTACGTGAATGCCTTCGGCTACGCCGGCTTCTTCACCAGCACGGCCGTGCTGGGCCTGCCGGTGGTGCTGTTGGTGGCGCTGGCAGCACGTGTCCATCCGGCGCGGTCCTGAGGCCGGCTGCGGGCTCCGATGGCGCGTTTACCTATCTTTACGCCGGCTTCAAGGGCACCCAGCGCGGGGCAGCGATCATGGGCAGGCATGACACCGGTCGCGCCGGCCCGGCGCCGGCAGATCGAGAGGATGAAATGAGCAGCATGCAACTGTTGATGATCGAGGACGACGCCCGCCTGGCGGCGATGGTGGGCGAATACCTGACGCAGTCGGGTTTCGTCTTCACCCATGTGCCGGATGGGGAGTCCGGCTTGGCGCGGCTGCAGGACCGGCCGGTGGACCTGGTGATCCTGGACCTGATGCTGCCCGACATCGACGGTCTCACGGTGTGCCGGCGCATCCGCGCGCTGCCGGGCGAGCTGGCGCGCGTGCCGGTGCTGATGCTGACGGCCAAGGGCGACCCGATGGACCGCATCATCGGCCTCGAACTCGGCGCCGACGACTACCTGCCCAAGCCGTTCGAGCCACGCGAGCTGCTGGCGCGCATCCGCGCCGTGCTGCGCCGGCGCCAGAGCGGGCCGGCGCCCGAGCACGTGGTGCTGAGCTTCGGCACACTGGAGATCGACCGCGACGCGCGCACCGTCACCGTCGGCGACCAGCCGTGCGAGCTCACCAGCTACCAGTTCGACCTGCTGGTGACGCTGGCCGAGCGCGCCGGCCGCGTGCTGACGCGCGACCAGATCATGGAAGCGGTGCGCGGGCGCGAGCTGGAGGCCTTCGACCGTTCGATCGACGTGCACATCGGCCGCATCCGCGCCGCCATCGAGCAGGACGTGAAGAATCCCAAACGCATCCTGACGGTGCGCGGCGTCGGCTACGTCTTCGCCAAGCAGCAGGACTGACGCGCGCATGACGAATCCGATTGCACGCCGGCTCTACCTGCGCATCTGGCTCGCGGTGGCCGGCAGCGTGCTGGTGCTCAGCGTGGTGCTGGCCTGGGCCTGGCACCAGGCCGAGCGCGAGCGCGACCGCGAGCGCCAGGCCGAGCCGCCGCGCGAGGTGGTGGTGCGCAATGCGCAGGGCGAGCTGATCGGCAGCATGCAGGCGCAAGTGCGCTGGGCACCCGGGCAGGGCACCGAGATCGTGCTGTTCCAGCCCGATGGACAGGAGCTGAACCTGCGCGTGGCACCGCGCGAGCGACCAGAAGGCGCACGCAAGCGTCGCGCGCAGTCGATGGCCTGGCTGCGCCCGCCCTACGGCTTCATCTGGATCATCGGCCTGGCGGGCCTGGCCGTGATGCTCGGCGTGTATCCGATCGCGCGCCGCCTGACGCAGCGGCTGGAAGCACTGCAGCGCGGCGTCAAGCGCTGGGGTGACGGCGACCTGCAGGTGCGCGTGCCGGCCACAGGCAGCGACGAGGTGGCCGACCTGGCGCACCACTTCAACCAGGCCGCCGAGCGCATCGAGGACCTGATGCGCAGCCAGGATGCGCTGCTGCAATCACAGAAGGCCTTGCTGGCCAATGCCTCGCACGAGCTGCGCTCGCCGCTGGC
>CAYRHV010000448.1:0-2298 GCA_964424045.1 uncultured Ottowia sp.
AGGCCGACCTGATCCTGTTCAACACCTGCTCGGTGCGCGAGAAGGCGCAGGAGAAGGTGTTTTCCGACCTCGGCCGGGTCCGGCACCTGAAGGACAAGGGCACGCTGATCGGCGTCGGCGGCTGCGTTGCCAGCCAGGAAGGGCAGGAGATCATCGAGCGCGCGCCGTTCGTGGACGTCGTGTTCGGCCCGCAGACCCTGCACCGCCTGCCGCAGCTGCTGGACCAGCGGCGCACGACCGGCCAGCCGCAGGTGGACGTGAGCTTCCCCGAGATCGAGAAGTTCGACAACCTGCCGCCGGCGCGCGTCGACGGCGTCACCGCCTTCGTCTCCATCATGGAGGGCTGCTCCAAATACTGCAGCTACTGCGTCGTGCCCTACACGCGCGGCGAGGAGTTCAGCCGCCCGTTCGAGGACGTGCTGACCGAGCTCGCCGGCCTGGCCGACCAGGGCGTGCGCGAAGTCACCCTGCTGGGCCAGAACGTCAATGCCTACCGTGGCCCCATGGGCGATTCGGGCGAGCTGTGCGACTTCGCCAGCCTGCTTGAATACGTGGCCGAGATCCCCGGCATCGAGCGCATCCGCTACACCACCAGCCACCCGAAGGAATTCACCCAGCCGCTGATCGACGCCTACGGCAGGGTGGACAAGCTGGTCAGTCACCTGCACCTGCCGGTGCAGCACGGCAGCGACCGCATCCTGGGCATGATGAAGCGCGGCTACACGGCGCGCCAGTACAAGGACGTGATCGCGCGCCTGCGCGCGGTGCGCCCCGGCATCAGCCTGTCGAGCGACTTCATCGTCGGCTTCCCGACCGAGACCGAGGCCGACTTCGCCGAGCTGATGGCGCTGATCGAGGAGATCGGCTACGACACCAGCTTCAGCTTCATCTACAGCCCACGCCCCGGCACGCCGGCGGCCAACCTGCGCGACAGCACGCCGCACGAGGTCAAGCTGCAGCGCCTGCAGCACCTGCAGGCCGTGGTCGAGCAGAACGCGCGCGCCATCAGCGCCAGCCGCGTCGGCACCACCCAGCGCATCCTGGTCGAGGGTCCGTCGCGCAAGAACCCGCACGAGCTCAAGGGACGCACCGAGTGCAACCGCGTCGTCAACTTCGACCCGGGGCCGCGCGGCACGGCACTCGTCGGCCAGATGATCGACGTCACCATCACCGAGGCGCTGCCGCACTCGCTGCGTGGCCAGCCGCTGGCCGTCTGAGCATGACGCAGCAGGAGACGCCGGCCCCGGACCATGGCGAGGCGCGCGAGCGCTCGCTGCACCTGATCGGCGCCAGCAATTTCCGCGACCTCGGCGGCTACGGCGCCGACACCGGCCGCATCGTGCGCTGGCGCACCCTGTTTCGCTCCGACAACCTGGCGGCGCTGACCGAGCCCGACGCCGAGCGCTTTCGCGCCCTGGGTGTCACGCGCAGCTTCGACTTTCGCGGCATCCGCGAGCGCGCCGCGGCCGCCTATGCGCTGCCCGGCGTCTCGCAG
Organism: uncultured Ottowia sp.; assembly: GCA_964424045.1. Classification (GTDB taxonomy): domain Bacteria; phylum Pseudomonadota; class Gammaproteobacteria; order Burkholderiales; family Burkholderiaceae_C; genus Ottowia. The sequence continues at coordinate 1,496 of CAYRHV010000448.1, forward strand.
TATGCGCTGCCGATCGAGCCCACGGTGCTGCAGGGCGTGCGCTCCATCATCGAGTCCGGCCAGCAGCTGACGGCCGAGCGCGCCGCCGCATTGATGCGCCAGACCTACCGCAACTTCGTGCACGAGGGCGTGCCGCGCTTTGCCGCCCTGTTCGAGCACCTGCTGCAAAGCGACCAGCCGCTGGTGTTCCACTGCACGGCGGGCAAGGACCGCACCGGCTTTGCCGCGGCGCTGATCCTGCTGGCGCTGGACGTGCCGATGGAAACCGTGATGCGCGACTACCTGCTCACCAACGAGCTCTATCGCGCGCCCGAGGTGACCGACGGCCGGGTGTCGCCCGACGTGCTGCGCGTGCTGTGGCGCGTCGAGGAGGACTTCCTGCTCACCGGGCTGGACGGGATCCGGCAGGACTTCGGCGGCGTCGATGCCTACCTGGAGCGTGCCCTGGGGCTCGGACCGGCGCAACGCGCCCAGCTCGAGCGCAGCTACCTGCGCGAAGCGTCGACGCTGGCGGACGGCGTGCCCCTCATCGATCCCGACCGGCAGCCGCCCGAGCCCGGCAATCGATAGGGGCGACGCGGAACAAGTCGTCGCGATGCGGCGCGCCTTGCATGGGTGAGGTGCAGCAATGGTCGCAGCTCGCGAGCATTTGCAATGCCGCAGACCGCCGCAGGGAGGAATGCGCAGCGCGCGGGGGACTTGTTCAGCGTTGCTAATACCGATTCGCGTTCAAGAATATGACAAACGACGCTGGGCGGCGCCCGCTTGATCCACGACGCCGCAGTCATTGAAGCGCAGCGAGG
>CAYRHV010000449.1:0-2296 GCA_964424045.1 uncultured Ottowia sp.
TTCAGCCCGCGCGCCGGCGACTGGTGATCGGCACCATGATCGGCTGGCCGGGCGCCGCGCAGCCGGCGTCGCAGCAACGCCCCGGCTGCCGGTTCTTCGTGATGCTGCGCCCGGGGTCGTGCACCACGTCGCGCTCGAGCAGGCGCTCGACCAGCTCGACCTTGCTGCCGACCGGGTAGTTGCGCCAGATCTCCTGCTTCATCGCCGCCGGCGAGCCGCCGCCGTGCAGGCTGATGACGGAATACCAGCCGCCCTGGTAGGAGGCGGTCAGGTCCTCCATGAAGCGCGCCACCTGGATGCGCTTGTCGTACGGCACGTCGGGGTTGGCGCGCAGCACCTCGGCCAGGCTGGCGGCGGTCTCGGGGTTGTGGTCCTCGTCCGGCCCCGGCAGCGCCACCACCAGGCCGCCGGAGACCTCGTGCGCGAGGCGGTGCATGTCGTAGATCTGGGTCGCCAGCAGCAGCTTGCCGATGTTGGCAAACACCGGCTCGGGCATGAAGCTGCCGCTGTGCTCGTCGCGCGTGGCATAGACGCTGGCGGCGACGCCGCAGGCGTAGAAGCCCTCGACGATCTTGATCAGCTCGACCATGGGTTCGCGCAGGCTGGACTTGGCGTCCGGGTCCAGGCCGTTGGCTTCGCACATCAGGGCACCGGCGCCGATCAGCAGGTCGCCGAAGCCGGCACGCGCGCCGATGCAGCTGTGGCGGTGGTGCGTGGCGTAGCTGTAGGTCAGCACCTGGCTGTGCTCCCAGTCGCCGGCGTAGAACACGCGCTCCCAGGGCACGAACACGCGGTCGAACAGCACCACGGCGGTGGACTGGCCGTAGCGGCGCGAGAACAGCGCGTCGCCGTGCTCCAGCCGCTCGCCCGGACGCCCGGCCGGCCGCGCAACGATGGTGATGCCCGGCTCATCCACCCGCACCGCGCAGCAGACGGCGAAGTCGGCGTCCTCCGGCCCCATGTTGCGGCTCGGCATGACCAGCAGCTCGTGCATGTAGGGCGCGCCGGTGACGATGGCCTTGGCGCCGCTGATGACGATGCCGCGGCCATTGCGCTCGACCACGCGCACATAGGCGTCAGGGTTCGCCTGCTGGTGCGGCTTGCGGCTGCGGTCGCCCTTGGCGTCGGTCATCGCGATGCCGAGCGACAGGTCCTCGTCCTGCACGTGCGCGAGATAGGCCTCGAAGCGGGCCCGATGCTCGGTGCTGCCGCGCGCGTCGTCGATGCAGGCCGTCACCTGCGCCAGGCCGTTCAGCGCGTCGTGCGCCAGGTAGCGCTGCGCGCAGCCGGTTTCCTGGCACAGGCCGCGCACCGCCTCCAGCTTGTTGAGCAGGTCGCCGGCCGCGTCGTTGACGTGCAGCATGCGACTGACCACCCGGTTGCGGGCGGCCTGCGTCGCCAGCGCGATCGGCTCCAGTTCGGGGCGGCGCGCGTAGTCGTAGGTGAAGGCCAGCGCGTTGACGCCGGGCTGGAAGGCCGGTTCGTCCACCACGCTGTCCACCGCGCGGCCGTCGACGAACACGCGCGGGCGATAGGCCCGCAGCGACTCCCGATAGTCCTGACCCGATCTCAACGCCGCCCGGGTCGGCGCCGGCAGCTCCTGCGGTGCGTTCATGACAGTCTCCAAAAACATCAAGACAATAATTTGAACGTTGTTTAATTCGTTCGTCAAGGCCTATACTGAATCGATGGATTCTTCTGTGACAGCGCAGGCGCGTGCCGCCGGCAAGGCACGGCAGCGGCGGCACGCCGTGCTGGCCGATGCACGGCGCCAGCTCGTGCTCGAGGCGGCGCGCGCCACCTTCCTCGAACTGGGCATGGAGAAGACCGGCATGCGCGAGATCGCGCAGCGTGCCGGCTACACGCCGGGCGCGATCTACAGCTACTTCCCGAGCAAGGAAGCGCTCTATGGCGCCCTGCTGGAAGAGTCGCTGCAGCGCCTGGACCAGCGCGTGCAGACGGCCTGCGCAGACTCGGCCCGGCCGACCGACCGGCTGCGCGCCGCAGCCACGGCGTTCTTCGACTTCTACCGCGAGAACCCGCGCGACCTGGACCTGGGCTTCTACCTGTTCCAAGGCCTGCAGCCGGGTGGCCTGACGCCCGAGCTGGACCGTACCCTGAACCGCCGCCTGCAGGACGCCCTGCAGCCGATGCAGGCGGCACTGGAAGCGCTGGGCCTGCCGGCGCCCGTCGCGCTGCGCGAGACGACCGCCCTGTTCGCCCACATCGTGGGCCTGCTGCTGCTCAGCCACACCGGGCGCATCCGCATGTTCCGCCAGGCGCCCGGAGACCTGTT
>CAYRHV010000450.1:0-2296 GCA_964424045.1 uncultured Ottowia sp.
GCGGAGACACACCCGACCCAAGGCGGGGAAGGTGTGGAACCCCCGCGTGGGTTGAGGAACAGCTTGGGTGGCATCACCATTGGGAGAACCGATGGCCGTTCGCGCGTGGATGCCGGAGCGAACTGGTGTGATCAACGCGGTCGGAACCGCGCCGTAGCCTTGAAGATCGTGACCACCTGGGCATGCTGCTGACGGGTGTCAGCGGAACATGGCGGGAAGCGTGGCGTCAGGCGCGCGTCTGTGCGAGTGGCAATCGGCACTCGTCGCCGCCCGCATTGAAAAGGAGCCATTCAGCAACAATGCAAGGCTGCGATCAACGGGCAGGAAACATTGCCATGGTGCGCGTCGCACTCGCTCACCAGCTTCGACAACGCGTCTTCCATCCGCGTGAGGTCCGCCATGCGTGCGCGCACATCGGCCAGCCGATGGACGGCTAGCTCGGCCGCCTCGCTGCAATGAGTGCCGTCCTCCAGTTTCAGGAGCTGACCAACTTCATCCAGGCTGAACCCCAGGCGCTGAGCTGATTTCACGAACTTCACCCGCGCCACATCCGCCTGCCCGTAGCGGCGGATGCTCCCGTACGGCCGCTTCGGCTGGGGCAGCAAGCCCTTGAGCTGATAGAAGCGGATCGTCTCCACGTTGACACCGGCCGCCTTGGCGAAGGCGCCGATGGTCAGATTCTCCGAAGCGTTCTCCATGGCACTTGACTCCGTAGTTGACTACGGAAATAACGTTACAACATCAAGCGAAGACCGGGAAGGAGAACCTTATGTCGGAACCCAAGAACGGCCGCGGCGCACTGGCGACCGGCGGCGTCGCGGCCATCCTCGCCTCGGCCTGCTGCCTCGGCCCCCTCTTCCTGGTCGCGCTCGGCTTCTCGGGCGCCTGGATCGGCAATCTGACCGTGCTGGAGCCGTACCGCCCGATCTTCATCGGCGCGGCGCTCATCGCGCTGTTCTTCGCCTGGCGCAGCATCTTCCGCCCGGCCCGTGCCTGCAAGCCGGGCGACGTGTGCGCCGTGCCCCAGGTGCGGACGACCTACAAGATCATGTTCTGGATCGTGTCCGCCTTAGTCCTGGTTGTCCTTGCTTTTCCCTACGTCCTGCCGCTGTTCTACTGAAAGGATTGCCATGAAGAAACTCGCTACCCTGATCGCCCTGGCCGCCACTCTGAGCACCCCTGCCTGGGCTGCAACGAAGATCGTTACCCTGTCCGTGCCCGGCATGACCTGCGAGGCGTGCCCGATCACGGTCAAGAAGGCCCTGTCCAAGGTCGCCGGTGTGCAAAAGGCCGCGGTCAGCTTCGAGAAACGGGAAGCCGTCGTGACTTTCGACGACGCGAAGACCAACGCCGAAGCCTTAAGCAAGGCCACCGCAAACGCGGGCTACCCCGCCACCGTCAAGCAATGAGGACACCATCATGGCCGAAGCGATTGCTTTTCACATCGATGGAATGACCTGCGTGTCGTGCGCCGAGCACGTCAGGCAGGCTTTGGAGAACGTGTCCGGCGTGCGCACGGCCTCGGTGTCCTATCCGCATCGTCGGGCCGAGATCGAGGCGGATGCGGGCGTGAGCCTGGACCCGCTGGTTGCGGCGGTGACTGCGCTCGGCTACCGCGCACGGTTTTCCGATACGCCAAACAAGCCCGCCGGCCTGTTGGACAAGGCGCTGGGCCGGCTCGGAGGCGAAACAAGGCGCGGTGGCGGCGAGCCGGCGCTGCACGTGGCCGTCATCGGCAGCGGCGGCGCGGCGATGGCTGCGGCATTGAAGGCCGTGGAGCTTGGGACGCGCGTGACGCTGATCGAGCGCGGAACCATCGGCGGCACCTGCGTCAACGTCGGATGCGTGCCGTCCAAGATCATGATTCGCGCCGCGCACATCGCGCATCTACGCCGCGGAAGCCCGTTCGATTCTGGGCTCCCGCCTACGCCACCGTCTATCCTGCGCGAACGGCTGCTGGCCCAGCAACAAGGCCGCGTCGAGGAACTGCGCCACGCCAAGTACGAAGGCATTCTGGAGAGTACTCCGGCGATCAACGTGCTACGCGGCGAGGCCCGGTTCAAGGACGCGCGCACGCTGGCCGTGGCGACCGCTGACGGCGGCAAGCGCGAGGTGAGCTTCGACCGCTGCCTGATCGCCACCGGGGCGAGTCCGGCGATACCGCCGATCCCGGGCCTTGCGGACACGTCATACTGGACCTCCACCGAGGCGCTAGTGAGCGACTCAATCCCTGAGCGGCTGGCCGTCATCGGCTCGTCGGTGGTCGCTGTCGAGCTGGCGCAAGCCTTCGCCCGGC
>CAYRHV010000451.1:0-2294 GCA_964424045.1 uncultured Ottowia sp.
TGGCGGGGCCGGCCTCGGGCAGGATGCCGTCGGGCGAGATCGCCTCGCGCACGTTTTCCCACGCCGCCAGATAAAGCGCGCGGTCGCCCAGCAGGAAGGCCTCCGGCACCGTCTTCACGATGTCCGAGGGGCCGGCGGTCCGCAGCCAGCGCAGCGCGTGCACCATGGCATTGGCCAGCGCCTGCGTGGTGTTCGGGTTCTCCTGGATGAACTTCGCGTGCGTGTAGAGCACGGCCGCCGGCATCGGCCCGCCATAGACCGCCTGCGTGTCCTTCAGCGTGCGCGTGTCGGCAATGATCTTGATCAGGTTGTCACGCTGCAGCATGGTGATCACCGGATCCAGGTTGGCGATGGCGTCGATCTGGCCGGAACGCATCGCGCTCAGCGCGCCGCTGGCGGCGCCAACGCCGATGAACGACACGTCGGTCGGCTTCAGGCCGCCCTTGGCCAGCACATAGGCTGCCATCATCGAGGTCGACGAACCCGGCGCGGTGACGCCGATCTTCTTGCCCTTCAGGTCGGCGATGCTCTGGTAGTTCGGCAGCGTCTTGGTCGAGGCCGCCAGCACGATCTGCGGCGCCCGGCCCTGCAGCACGAAGGACTGGATCGCCTGGTTCTTGGCCTGCATGTTGATGGTGTGCTCGTAGGCGCCCGACACCACGTCGGCGCTGCCGCCGATCAGCGCCTGCAGGGCCTTGGAGCCACCGGCAAAGTCCGGAATCGTCGTCTCCAGGCCCTCATCCTTGAAGTAACCGAGCTGCTCGGCAATCGTCAGCGGCAGGTAATAAAACAGGTTCTTGCCGCCGACGGCAATCGTCAGCTTGCTTTTCTCGGGCTTGCCCGACTGCGCCCAGACGTGCGGGAAGGCCACACTGGCCGAAGCCAGCGCCAGGGTCTTGAGAACGGTGCGCCGCATGAAATGACTCCTCGGAGATTGAACGTCAAGGGGCAAAATTTAACAGAGTGCGACAACTGCCCGGCCGCCCTCGCTGTCATGACCCCTCGCCCGGCGCTGCGCCCGGCCCGCACCCGCAGCGACGCCGGCTGGAGATAATGATCCGCAGGACGGCCAGGCGCGGCTGTGGGACGCGCCGGGCACAACGCCTGACCCACTTCACGAAGACCCAGCCATGAAGATCCTGCTCCCCGTTGACGGCTCGGAACTGTCCCTGCACGAAACCCGCTTCGCCCTGCGCCTGGTGGCCGAAGGCCTGCGCGCCAGCTTCGTGCTGGCCAACGTGCAGGCCACGCCCTCGTTCTACGAGTTCATCACCACCCGGGACCCCTCGCTGATCGAATCCGCCGCGCTCGAGGCGGGCGACGACCTGATGGCGCCGTCGGCGCGCCTGCTGGAGGACGCGGGCGTCGCCTTCGAGACCGCCATCATCACCGGCGATCCGGCCAAGGCGATGCTGGACCTGATCGAGCTGCACGGCTGCGACATGGTGCTCATGGGCTCGCGCGCGCTGGGCCCGATCCGACGCATGATCGAGGGCGGCTCCACTTCGCGCCGGCTGCTGGACGAATCGCCCGTGCCCGTGCTGCTCGTCAAGCCGCCGCAACCGATCGATCCCGACCTCGAGGACACGCCGCCGGAATCCGCCTGACACCGCGCCCCGGCAATAGCCCTACTGCCGGACGAGCATGTCCGCGCGCGTATGCTGGGTTGATCGAGGCAGACCGCGCGAGGCAAGCGCCATGGCACAGAAACCACCGGCTCACAACATCCGACTCAAGCGCGCCTACGAACCGGCGAACGCGAGCGACGGCACGCGCATCCTGGTCGAGCGCCTGTGGCCGCGCGGCGTGAAGAAGGAAGCGCTGGCGCTGGCCGAATGGGACAAGGAGATCGCGCCCAGCACCGAGCTGCGCAAGTGGTACGGCCACGAACCGGCACGCTGGGACGAGTTCCGCGAGCGCTACGCGGCGGAACTGCGCGCGCACCCGGAACGCCTGGACGCGCTGCGCGCACGCGCCTGCGCGGGCCTGGTCACGCTGATCTACTCCTCGCATACCGAAACCCAGAACAATGCCGTCGCCCTGCGCGACTTCCTGCTGCACCCGGAGCAGTTGGCGCCCTGACCCGGCATTCAACCGAGAACCCCCATGACCCAACGAATCGATTACAAGCAGGCCTCGCCCAAGGGCTTCAACGCCATGGTGGCGCTGGAGGGCCACATCCGGTCCAGCGGCCTGGAACACCCCTTGCTGGAGCTGGTGAAGACGCGCGCCTCGCAGATCAACGGCTGCGCCTTCTGCCTGGACATGCACACCAAGGACGCACGCGCCGCCGG
>CAYRHV010000452.1:0-2290 GCA_964424045.1 uncultured Ottowia sp.
CGCGCCAGCCGCGCCAGCGCCGTGCGCAGGGTGTCGTCCTGCTTGGCGAAGCAGAAGCGGATCGTCTGCTGCTCGAAGCCATCGCCGTAGAAGGCCGACAGCGGAATGGCGGCGACGCCGACCTCGCGCGTCAGCCACTGACAGAAGTCGGCCTCGCCCAGGTCGCGCTCGGGCCCGGCCAGCTCGGCGTAGCTGGCGGTCTGGAAGTAGGTGCCTTCGCAGGGCAGGAGCCGGAAGCGCGTGCCGGCCAGGCCGGCGCGGAACAGGTCGCGCTTGGCGCCGTAGAACGCCGGCAGCTCGAGGTAGGGCGCCGGGTCCTGCATGTAGGCCGCCAGCCCGTGCTGCATCGGCGTGTTGACGGTGAACACGTTGAACTGGTGCACCTTGCGGAATTCCGCCGTCAGCGCCGCCGGCGCCGCCACGTAGCCGACCTTCCAGCCCGTCACGTGGTAGGTCTTGCCGAAGCTGGAGATGATGAAGCTGCGCGCCGCCAGGTCCGGCCAGCGCGCCACGCTCTCGTGGCGCAGCGGGGCGTAGACCATGTGCTCGTAGACCTCGTCGCTGATCACCAGCACGTCGGTCGGCGCCAGCAGCTCCTGCAGCCGCTGCATGTCGGCGGCCGACCAGACCATGCCGCTCGGGTTGTGCGGACTGTTGACCAGGATGGCGCGGGTGCGCGGCGACAGGGCGGCGGCGATGCGGTCGAAGTCGGGGCGGAAGTGCCCCGGCGTGAGCGGCACGCGCACCACGCGGGCGCCGGTCAGCTCGATGTTGGGCACGTAGCTGTCGTAGCAGGGCTCGAGCACGATCACCTCGTCGCCGGGGCCGACGCAGCACAGGATGGCGGTCAGGATGGCCTGGGTGGCGCCGGCCGTGACGGTGATCTCGCTGGCCGCATCGTAGCGGCGACCGTAGAGCCGCTCCATCTTGGCGGCGATGGCCGTGCGCAGCGGCTGCACGCCGGGCATGGGCGGGTACTGGTTGTGGCCCTGCTGCATGGCCTGGCTGACGGCGTCCACCAGCTTCGGGTCGCAGCCGAAGTCCGGGAAGCCCTGGCCCAGGTTGACGGCCTGGTGCTCCAGCGCCAGCGCCGACATGACGGTGAAGATGGTGGTGCCGACGTTCGGCAGGCGCGAGGGGAAGGCCGGGGTGCGTTCAGAGTTCATAGTCCTGGTTCTGGCCGTTCAGGGCCTTGAGGATCAGCTCCTTGTCCAGCCGGTCCGAGAGCAGGCTGGTGAAGTGATAGACGAAGTCGCGCAGCCAGGCGCCGCGCTTGAGCGCCACGCGGGCGACGTTCTGGCCCAGCAACTGGCCCAGCGGGCGCATGACCAGGCCGGCCTCGGCTTCGCCCTGCACCGCCATTTCGGCCACGATGCCGATGCCCAGTCCGAGGCGCACATAGGTCTTGATGACGTCCGAGTCGATCGCCTCCAGCGCGATGCGTGGCGCCAGCTGGCGCTGTGCGAAGGCGTGGTCGATGCGCGCGCGGCCGGTGAACGAGGGGTGGTAGGTCACCAGCGGATGGGCGGCGATGTCTTCCAGCGTCACCCGCTCCTTGCCGGCCAGCGGATGGCCGGTCGGCAGCACCAGCACGTGCTGCCACTCGTAGCAGGGCAGGGTGACCAGGCCAGGGTAGTCGGCCAGCGATTCGGTGGCGATGCCCAGGTCGGCGGTCTCGTCGATCACCATGCGCGCCACCTGGTCGGGCGCGCCCTGGTGCAGGCTGATGTTGACCTTGGGGTAGCGTTCGCGCAGGCGGGAAATCGGCGTCGGCAGCACGTAGCGGGCCTGCGCGTGGGTGGTGGCGATCGACAGCGTGCCGCTGTCCTGGGCACTGTATTCGGCGCCGATGCGCTTCAGGTTGCCGACTTCGCGCAGGATGACGGCGATGCTCTCCAGCACGTGCTGGCCCGGCTCGGTGACGCGCTTGAGGCGCTTGCCGTGGCGCGTGAAGATCTCGATCCCCAGTTCCTCCTCCAGCTCGATGATGGCCTTGGAAACGCCGGGTTGCGAGGTGTGCAGGGCCTTGGCCGCCTCGGTCAGGTTGAGGTTGCGGCGCACCGCCTCCTGGACGAAACGGAACTGGTGGAGATTCATGGCTGGCGTGGACGAAACTCCGCCATTATGGTGCCTGCGTGCGGCCGCGGCCGCTGGCCCGTGGGGGCTATTGCCGCAGCACCAGCCAGGTGAACGCCGCCAGCGAGAGCGCCGAATAAAGCAGGCCGGGCGCCGCGGCCGCGAGCCAGGGCTCCCAGTCGCGCAGGTTGCCGATGAAGCCGAACACGTTGTT
>CAYRHV010000453.1:0-2282 GCA_964424045.1 uncultured Ottowia sp.
TGTAGCGCGACAGGCAGTGCAGGGTGTAGAGCGCGCTGTCGGCGTCCGGGCAACCCACGTGCACGTGCTGGCCGAAGATGGTGAACTGCTTGGTCAGGTAGCCGTAGAGCTGCGACAGCTGCTGGAAGCGCGGCTTGTCGTAGATGCGCTGCTGGTGCCACTTCTGGAACGGGTGCGTGCCGCCACCGACGACCGCGATGTTGAGCTTGTCGGCGCACTGCACCAGCGCGTCGCGGATGCGGCCAAGCTGCTGCTCGGCCGCGTTCCAGTCGCCGCAGACGTCGGTGGAGATCTCGATCATGCCCTCGGTCATCTCCGGCACCACCGTGCCCGGCAGATCGCGCTGGCCCATCAGGCGCAGCATGTCGTTGGCATAGTGCGCCAGGTCGTAGTCGTTGGTGTTGACCAGCTGCAGCTCGAGCTCGACGCCCAGCGTCAGCGGCTCGGAGGTGTGGAAGGCTTCCAGCGTCACGGGCGCGTCTCCTCGTCGCCGCTGGGCGACGGCCGACTGACCCGGTGGAACTGGCGCGAGGCTTCGCCGGCGCGATGCAGCGCCAGGCTCACCAGCACCGCGCCCAGCAGCTCGGTGATCAAGATTACCGGCAGCGCGATCGCCGCCACGCGCGAGCCGACGGTGTCGGAGGCGACCACGAACTGCGAGGTCAGCAGCAGGGCCACGGCGGACATCGGCGTCAGTGCCATGCCGGTCCACAGGGTCTGGCGCATCGCCATGCCGGTGCGGAAATTGGTCAGCGCCAGGCTGGCGATCTTGGCGCCGGCGCGCACCGCGATCAGGGCCAGCGCGATCCACAGCACGTCGATTTCCCACCGGGCCTGCACCGCCAGCAGCGACACCAGCACGAACATCAGCATGCCCAGCATCGAGGCCGCGGTGCCCAGCTGGCGCGGCCACATCCAGGGGCGCGGCCGCAGCTGGCGCAGCAGCAGGCCGCCCAGCAGGGCGGCCAGCGGCGCCGAGGCGCCCAGGGGCGCGGCGGCGGCGACGCCGGCGGCGATCAGCGTCAGGATCACGATCGCGGTGTCGCGGCTGGTCGGGCGCAGGACGCGCAGCGCCCCGAGCAGCACCAGCACCAGCACGGCGCCGATGGCCGCCGACAGCACCAGCACCAGCAGCGAGAAGCTGACCGAGGCCATCAGGGTGCCCTCGCCGCGGTCGATGGTGCGCAGCATGGCGGTGCCCAGGGTCAGGGCGTAGAGGGTGTTGAGCGTGGACAGGGCGATGGCGCGATCCGTCACCGGGCCGCCGGCGCGCAGGTCCAGTACCACGCGCATCAGCACTGCCGGCGAGGCCGCCACGGCGATGATGGCCAGCGCGCGCACCACCTTCACGTCCAGGCCCAGGGCGCGCAGCAGCACGAAGGCGGCGGCGAAGGTCAGCACCGATTCGGCCACGCTTTGCAGCAGCACCATCGGGTTGTGGCGGAACCAGCGCAGCGGCAGGCGCGCTCCGGCCTCGAACAGCACCACCGAGATGCCCAGTTCCAGCAGGAACAGCCCGGCCCCCGAGAGCGGCCAGCCGGCGCCTTCCAGCACCAGGCCGGCCAGCGCGCCGACGACGGCATAGCCGATCACCTTGGGCAGGCCGGTCAGGCGCTGCAGCGCGTGCCCCGCCAGCGCCGCCACGGCCAGCAGCAGGGCCCACTCGAACAGGACCAGGCTGAGGTCGAAGTCCTCGACCGTGTCCCAGGGGGGTGTCCAGTGCTCGATCAAATAAACATGCTCCTGATTGCGGGGGTCGCGCGACCGGTCCACGCCGGTTGCGTCACCCGCGGCGACTGCGCTGCCGCGGCCGGGGCGAGGATGCTACCCCGGCTGGCCGGGCGCCGGGTTCGGTGGCGCCGGGTCGGGCGGCCCGTCCGCCTCGGACTCGACGGCGTCCGGCTCGGCGGGTGGGGGCTCCGGCGCCAGGCGCACCGGCAGCAGGAAGATCCAGGGCTTGCGCAGCAGCCGCCAGCCCATGGCGACATACAGGCGTCGCCGGTCGACGCCAGTGACATTTTGCGCCGTCAGCGCCAGGCGGAAGGCGAGGTAGAAGCTCACGGCCACGTCCAGGAAGCCGGTGATGGCGATGCCGCCGGCCGCCCACCACAGGGCCGGCTGCTGCCACACGCCGTCGCCCAGGTGCTGCGCCGCCACGGCGATCTGGCCCGACACCAGGGTCACGTGGCGCACCTCCACCGGCACGCCGAAGAAGCTGACGATCGGTGGCACCATGCCCAGCAGCAGGCCGAGCGAGACGTTGGCGGTCCAGCTCGAGATGT
>CAYRHV010000454.1:0-2278 GCA_964424045.1 uncultured Ottowia sp.
CTCGGCGCCCTGGCGGCGCTGGCACCGGAGCGCCTGGCCACAGCCTATGCGCCCAGGTCGGGCTGGGTGGCCAGCGCGCTCGCCCGCGTGCTGGCCGAGGCAGTCGATCCCGAAACCGGAGACCTGGTGTGGCAGCCGCCGCTGGCGCCCGATGACGGGCGGGTCGTGCCGCGCCTGCACGTTGCCCTGCCGGGCAGGGGACGGGCAACGCCGGTCGTCGTGCCGGCCGCCAGCCTGCTGTCGACGATCTGGTCCTCGCTCGAGCACCCACCCGCCGACGCCCCTGCATCGACCGCCCCACGTCTCCTGATCGAGGATCGCAGCGGCCTGATGTCTGGCGTGTTGTGGGATTGGCTCCGACCCTGGTTGCGCGTCTTCGCGGAACCGCCAGAGGCGATGACAATGGCTCGGCCGCCGGAACCCGCGCCGGCACCCGATGCGGTCGACCTGCCGCAAGGCACTGGCGCCGAACCCTCGCCGACGCCAGCCACCCGCCCGCCCCCGACGTCCGGCGCGGCGCTGGAGTCGCTGCCGCGCCAGAGCGCCCAGGCCCCAGACCCGACGACACCGCGCTACGTCCACGCCGACAGCCGCTGGGCCGACGACCCGGCAACGCCGTGCACCGCCTACATGGTCGGCCGCCCGGTCCAGGTCAGTGTGGATATCGACGCCCGACGGCTGGACAGCACGGTCGCTTCGGTGCCGTTCCCGGAAGAGCGGCTGCCGCCGGCCGAGCAGCACGCGCTGCAGGTGGTGCTGCACGAGCCGCGCCAGTTCGACCAGCCGATGCTGGCCACGATCACCCTGCCGCGCAGCGGCCGCAGCACCACGGCGGTGTTCGGCTTCACGCCGCGTGCCGAGGGAGCGTTCGAGGCCCGGCTGTCGATCCTGCACCGCGGGCGCGTGCTGCAGACCCTGCTGCTGCGCACCCAGGTGCTGTCGCCGCAGGTCCAGGGCCTGCCTCAGGGCCCCGGCATCACGCTGGACGAGGAAACGCGGGTGCGCCAGGACTGGTCCGACCTGGACAGCCGCCGCCAGTTCGACCTCGCCATGGTGCTCAACCACACACCCGCCGGCGAGCCGCTGGCCACGGCGGTGGCGGGCTCGCGCGCCTGGGCCACCCACCTCGACGGCATCGCCGAGCCGGTGCAGGACATCAACCGGCTCATCTCCGACGTCGCCCGGAGCGTGGCCGACTACGACGCCGGCCTGGACCAGGGCGCAAACCCGGCCCTGCTCACAAGCCTCGCACGCGTCGGCGCCGAGCTGTATTCGCTGCTCTACCGCGACCAGCTGAGCCAGCTCGCCAGCGACGGCTTCGACGTCGGCGACGCGGCGGTCACCCACATCCAGCTCGTCAGCACGCGGTCGGACGCGGTCGTGCCGCTGGAATTCATGTACGACTACCACGCACCCGATCCGGGCGCACCGTTGTGCCCGCAGCACCGCGAGGCACTGCGGGACGGTTGCTGCCCGGACGGCTGTGCCCGCGTCGCCAAGCCGCGCGACTACGTCTGCCCGATGGGCTTCTGGGGCCTGAAGAAGGTCATCGAGCGCCACATGTACGACGCCGCGGCAGCCGCGGCGACCGACGCGCCACCACTCATCGTGCAGGTGGAGGCCGTGGCCGGACGCGACCACCTCGACCTCTCGGGCGGCGCACTGGTCGGCCACAGCGAGCAGGTCAAGCCTGCGCAGGTCAAGCCGCTGCTGACCCGCCTGAAAAAGAAATTCCGGCGCGCCACGCCGGTCGCCCGCGACTGGAACGAATGGAGCGGCCACGTCCAGGCTAAGCGGCCGGCGCTGCTGATCACCTTCCCGCACAACGAGGGCCGTCGCCACGACGTGCGGCTGGAGATCGGCGGCGACAAGCTCTACACGCTTGACCTGCCCCCCGAATACGTGCGCGCCGGCGACGGCCCGCCGCCCGTGGTGTTCCTGCTCGGCTGCGACGTCGCCGGCGCGGCGCAGGACTTTGCCGGTCACATCCGCTACTTCCGCCAGGCCGGCGCCGCCGTCGTGGTTTCCACCATCGCCACCGTGTTCGGCGCGCACGCCGTGCGCGTCGGCGATGCCATCGTCGCCGGCCTGCTGACCGCCGACCCGGACCAGCCCGCCCGCATCGGCGAACTGATCCGCGACGCCAAGCGCGCCGCCCTGCTGGACAGCCTGCCCATGGCCCTGTGCGTGGTGGCCTTTGGCGACGCGGACTGGAAATTGTGACCACCCCCGTGGCTCCACTCGCTGCGCGATGTTGCGCCTCCCCCCTCGAGGGGGC
>CAYRHV010000455.1:0-2268 GCA_964424045.1 uncultured Ottowia sp.
AGCACGGCGTCGTCGCTGGCGCGCGGGCGTGCCAGCAGGTCTTCGCGCAGGCCGGCCTCGTGCTGCAGGCGCTCAGCGCCGCGCCGCGCTAGTTCGGTGAAGGCCAGCACGTGCTCCGGCGCGCTGCCCTCGAGCCCGCGCGCGTCGTCGTAGACGATCCACTGCAGGCCGTCGTACTGCGTGGCCAGGCCGAGCAGCTTGTCGACCTGCTCCTGATCCTCGGCGATGGCAAAGCGCACGTTCTCGCGCTGGATCTGGCCCAGCAACTGCTCGGGCGTGAAATCCGGATAGGCCGGCGAAGGCACGGCGCGCAGCGCGATCGCGCCGAGCATGCCGAAGTACAGCGCGGGCCGGTTGTCGCCGACCACCAGCACCTTGTCGCCCGGCGCCACGCCCAGCGCTTCCATGCCGGCGGCGGCGGCCAGCACCTGCTCCAGGTAGGCCTGCCAGGTGGTCTCCTGCCAGATGCCGCGGTCGCGTTCGCGCATCGCGACCTGGCTGCCGTGCGTGCGCGCGTTCGACGCCAGCACCGCGATCAGGTGGTCGCCTTCGTCGTGCGCAGTCGCCGGGGCCTGCATGTCAGGGGTCATCGGGCGCCCCTCCGATGTAGGCCGCGATGACCTGCGGGTCGTTCACCGCCTCCAGCACCGGCCCCTCGGCCAGCATCTGGCCGTTGTTCAGCACCAGGGCGCGGTCGCAGATGCCGGTGATGACGTCCATGTGGTGCTCGATCAGCAGGATCGTCAGGTCCAGCGCCTCCTTGGCGTCGAGGATGAAGCGGACGATGTATTCCTTCTCCTCCTGGTTCATGCCGGCCATGGGCTCGTCCAGGATCAGCATGCGCGGCTCGGCCGCCAGCGCGCGCGCCAGTTCCACGCGTTTCTGCAGGCCGAGCGGGATCACCTCGACCGGCTCGTCGCGCACGCTTTCAAGCTGCAGCAGGTCGATGATTTCCTCGACCTTGAGTCGGTGCTCGAGCTCTTCCCTTTGCGCCCACCACCAGTAGAAGAGCGAGGCCAGGGCGCTCGGGCGCATGAAGATGTGGCGCCCGAGCAGGATGTTGTCGAGCACGCTCATGCCCTTGAACAGGGCCACGTTCTGGAAGGTGCGGGCGATGCCGCGCAGCGCGATGCGGTCGGGCCGCACGCCGGTGAGCGGCTGGCCCTCGAAGCGGATGCTGCCCTTCTGCGGCGGGTAGAAGCCGGTGATGGCGTTGACCAGCGTCGTCTTGCCCGAGCCGTTGGGGCCGACCAGGCCGTAGATCTGGCCCTTGCGGATGTCGAGCGACACGTCGGCCACGGCGTGCACGCCGCCAAACCAGCGGCTCACGTGATCGCAACTCAGGATGGATTCGCGCTCGGCGGGCGCAGCGGTGGGCAAGCGGCGGTCCTCTCGTCGTCCTGGTGGCTCCCTGCCGGGAGGATGCGGTGGCGGTCCGATAGCGTAGCGCAGCGCGGCCCGCGTGGCGCAAGGATTTGGCCGGCCCGGCGTCCCGAAAAACCCGAACAAATGACGTCCCAGCGACAAAGCCGGGCCGCCGCACGTCAGGCCGTGCCGTGAAACGCCGCAGCGCCCGGCGCCGCCAGCGGCACGCCCGGGTCGAACTTGGCGCGCCGCGTGGCAAAGAACACGCGCACGTTGCGCACGTTGGCGTCCTGCGTGAACAGGCGCTCGGCCAGTTGCTGGTAGGCCGGCATGTCCGGCACGCGCAGCACCAGCATGAAGTCCGGGCCGGGTGCGACGCGCCAGCACTGGCGCACGGCGGGGTCGCGCACCACGCGGCGCTCGAAGGCATCGAGGTGCTCGGCGCCCTGGCGATCCAGCGCCACCTCGGCCAGCGCCGTCAGGCCATGGCCCTGCAGGGCAGCCAGGCGATCCTCATCCAGCAGGGCGACGGTGCGCGTGATCAGGCCGGCCGCGTGCAGGCGGCGCACGCGGCGCAGCGCGGTCGGCGGCGATACCGCCACGCGCTCGGCCAGCGCCTGGTTGCTCAGGCCGGCGTCGGCTTGCAGCAGCGCGAGCAGGGCCCAGTCGGTTTCATCCAATTCCATCATCGATATAAATTTGAAAGAATTTTCCAGATCCGCACGTTTGTGAAATTATTGCTCATAACGGACCGATTTGCGCTCACATATTCCAGATCGATCTGCTTACCATCGCAGCGATCTTCGGAACGCAAGGAACCACCATGTGCGGCATCGTCGGCGCGGTCGCCACGCGCAACATCGTCCCCATCCTGGTGCAGGGCCTGCAGCGGCTCGAGTACCG
>CAYRHV010000456.1:0-2264 GCA_964424045.1 uncultured Ottowia sp.
GCGCGTTCTTGAAGGTCTGCTCGAAGCCGAGGAACTTCAGGATCGACAGGTTGACGCTGGGGTGGAAGCGCATGCCGCCCTTGTAGGGCCCGATCGCCATGTTGTGCTGCACGCGGAAGGCGCGGTTCACCTGGGTGCGGCCCTGGTCATCGATCCAGGCAACGCGAAACTGGATCGCGCGATCGGGCTCGACCAGGCGTTCGAGCAGCGCCCAGTCGCGGTACTTCGGATTGCGCTCGAGGAAGGGCCAGAGCGAGACCATCACCTCGCGCACGGCCTGCAGGAATTCGGGCTGATGGGGGTCGCGCCGCTGCACGGCGCTGAGGAAGTCTTCGAGATTGCGTGTCGTCATGGAGAGGCTCTCGGGAAAATGAACGGATCAGGCGCGTTGCTTCATCGCCGACCGCAGGCCCCAGGCTCGCCATGCCTTGCGCGTCGCGCCGCGATCGAGATCGGCATCGACGCCGGCGGCGGCCACACCGGAAAGCCCGAACGCCAGCAGCGGCGCTTGCCGGAGCAGCCGTTGTCGGATGGGTTGGTGCAGCGCATGGAGAGTTCTCGGATCTCAGAGCCGCACCGGGATCCCCCGTGCCGCCAGGTGCTGCTTTGCCTGGGCGATGGTGTAGGTGCCGAAGTGGAAGATGCTGGCCGCCAGCACCGCGTCGGCACCGCCGAGCTGGATGCCGTCGGCCAGGTGCTCGAGCGTGCCGACGCCCCCCGAGGCGATCACCGGCACTTCGACGGCATCGCTGACAGCCCGCGTGAGGGCCAGATCGAAGCCGCTTTTCGTGCCGTCGCGGTCCATGCTGGTGAGCAGGATCTCGCCGGCGCCGGCGGCACTCATGCGGCGTGCCCATTCGACCGCGTCCAGGCCGGTATTGCGGCGCCCGCCGTGGCTGTAGACGTCCCAGCCCTCGCCGCGCGCCGCCACCTCGTCGCCGCTGCGGCGGCGGGCGTCGATGGCAACCACGATGCACTGCGCGCCGTAGCGGGCGGCGGCGTCGTTCACCACCTGCGGCTCGGCGATCGCGGCCGAGTTGAAGCTGACCTTGTCGGCGCCGGCATTGAGCAGGCGGCGCACGTCGTCGACGCTGCGCACGCCACCGCCGACGGTGAGCGGAATGAAGACCTGCGCGGCCACCGCCTCGAGCACCGGCAGGATCAGGTCGCGCCCATCGCTGGTGGCCGTGATATCCAGGAAGGTGAGTTCATCGGCGCCCTGCTCGTTGTAGCGTGCGGCGATCTCGACCGGATCGCCGGCGTCGCGCAGCTGGACGAAGTTGACGCCCTTGACGACGCGACCGCCGGTCACGTCGAGGCAGGGAATGATGCGCTTGGCAAGCATGGCGGGACCCTGAACCAGGCGGTCGGAGGTGTCGGGATCGGCTTGTGGGCTGGAAGGACGATCAGGGTTCATCGGGTCTTGAGGGGTCATGGACGGCCGGTGATGTCAGCCGTTCAGTTCGTCGGCGCGTTCCTGCGCGGCGGCGAAGTCGAGGTCGCCGGAGTAGATGGCGCGCCCGCAGATCACGCCTTCGATGCCCTCGTCCTCGACCGCGCACAGGGCCTCGATGTCGGCCAGGCTGGACAGCCCGCCCGAGGCGATCACCGGAATCTCGATCGACTGCGACAGCTTCACCGTCGCCTCGACGTTGATGCCGCTGAGCATGCCGTCGCGCCCGATGTCGGTGTAGATGATGGACTCGACGCCCCAGTCCTCGAACTTGCGCGCCAGGTCCACCACTTCGTGGCCGGTGAGCTTGCTCCAGCCATCGGTGGCGACCTTGCCGTCCTTGGCATCGAGGCCGACGATGATGTGGCCGCCAAAGGCACTGCAGGCGTCCTTCAGGAAGCCGGGGTTCTTCACCGCAGCGGTGCCGATGATGACGTAGCGGATGCCGGCGTCGATGTACTGCTCGATCGTGTCCAGGTCGCGGATGCCACCGCCCAGCTGCACCGGCACGTCGTCGCCGACCTCGCGCAGGATGGCCTTGATCGCAGACAGGTTCTGCGGCTTGCCGGCAAAGGCGCCGTTGAGGTCCACCAGGTGCAGGCGGCGGGCGCCCTGGCCAAGCCAGTGCGCGGCCATCTCGGCCGGCGCCTCGCTGAAGACTGTCGACTGGTTCATGTCGCCCTGTTTCAGGCGTACGCAGTGGCCATCCTTGAGGTCGATCGCGGGAATCAGCAGCATGACACGTTGAGCGTTGAGCGTTGAGCGTTGAGCGTTGAGCGTTGAGCGTTGAGCGTTGAGCAGGTTGGGAGCG
>CAYRHV010000457.1:0-2251 GCA_964424045.1 uncultured Ottowia sp.
CCGTCTGCATCCGTGGTCTCGATGGCGGCCCGGCCAGCCACTCACGCGCAGCCGATTGCCCTGCCTGCTGCGCCGCCTCCGCGATGCCCAGCACCTGGCCCATGGCTCCGGGCCGGGTGCTGGCTGCCTGCCATTCAAGATCGAGCCGCCCCGGGCCTGCCGCGTGCCCTGCGGGCTCCACTGCATGGACCTGAGACGGGCCTCTGGCGAAGCCCGTGCATGGTTTTGTCCTGTTTCGAGGTTTCGCAAATAAATTGTTCTCAAGTCATGGATAAATGATCATCTCCCGCAGCCAGCCAGAACCTCGCCAAACCACTAAAATGGCAGCATGCTTGCACAGCGCACCCTCAAGGCCCTTTCGCGCGCCGTCGGCGTCGGCCTGCACAGTGGCGAGCGGGTCGAGCTGACGCTGCGGCCGGCGCCGCCCGACACCGGCATCGTGTTTCGCCGCATCGACCTGCCGCAGCCGGTCGAGGTGCCGGTGAACGCCGAAGCCGTGACCGACACCCGCCTGGCCACCACCCTGTCGCACGGCGACGTCAAGATCCGCACGGTCGAGCATCTGCTCTCGGCCTGCGCCGGCCTCGGGCTGGACAACCTCTACATCGACATCACGGCCGAGGAAGTGCCGATCCTCGACGGCTCGGCCTCGTCCTTCGTCTACCTGCTGCAAAGCGCCGGCATCGAGCTGCAGAAGGCGCCGCGCCGCTTCCTGCGCGTGCTGCAGCCGGTCGAGGTGAGCGAAGGCGAGGGCGACGAGCTCAAGTGGGCGCGCCTGGCGCCGCACCACGGCTTCAGGCTCAGCTTCGAGATCGACTTCCACCACCCCGCGGTCGACTCCACCGGCCAGCGCGTCGAGTTCGACATGGGCTCGGGCCGCTACACGCGCGACATCGCGCGTGCCCGCACCTTCGCCTTCAGCCGCGACGTCGAGACCCTGCGGGCGCACGGCCTGGCGCTGGGTGGCGGCCTCGACAACGCCATCGTCATGGACGACACCAAGGTGCTGAACGAGGGCGGCCTGCGCTACGCCGAAGAATTCGCCAAGCACAAGCTGCTCGACGCCATCGGCGACCTGTATTGCGTCGGCCACCCCCTGCTGGCCGCCTACAGCGCCTTCCGCTCCGGCCACGCGCTCAACAACAAGCTGCTGCGCGCGCTGCTGGCGCGCGCGGACGCGTGGGAAATCGTCACCTTCCAGAACGAGCGCCAGGCTCCTGCCGGCTTCGCCAAGACCGCCCCGGCCTGGTGATCGCGCCGCCATGGGGCTGTTCCGCGGCCTGATCCTGCTCTGCCTGCTGGTCTCGGCGGTCAGCTTTGCTGCCTATGCCGTCACCAGCGAGCCGCACTATCGGCGCTTCGGCACGGTGGTGCTCAAGTGGACCATCCTCGCCGCCCTGGGCTTTTTCGCCGTGCTGATCGTCGATCGGGTGTTCTGATTCCAGGGCGCTCAGGCTTCGGCCGCCTGCCAGCGCTCGACCACCTGCTGCCTGAGCGCCAGCAGCAGCTCGCCATGGCGTTCCACCAGCTGCTCCAGCGGCATGCCCGACACCGGCAGGCTGAGGTTCAGCGCGTAGTGCTGGCCATTGGCGTGCACGATCGGCGTGGCCACCGACAGGATGCGCGACTGCCACTGGGCCCAGCAATAGCCGTGCTGATGAACGCTCTCGACCGCCTGCCGGATTTCAGCCGCCAGCCCGGGCCAGTCGTCGCCGTGCCTGGCGGCCAGCGCAGCGAAGGCCCGCTGCTGGTCGGCCGGGTGCAGTGACGCCAGGCAGGCCCGGCCCAGCGCGCTGCGCGCCAGCGGGATGCGCGAGCCGGGACCGACCCGGCGCGTCATCCCGGCGCGGCTGCAGCGCACCGAATCCAGGTAGATCACTTCGGTCTGGTCGCGTACCGCCAGGCCGGCGTTCACGCGGTGCTGTTCGGCCGCCGCGCGCATCAGCGGCAGGGCCAGGCCCAGCGCACGCTGCGCGCCGCGAAAGCTCGCCGCCAGGCTCAGGTGGACGGCACCCAGGCGATACGCCTGCTGGCCATGGTCGTAGGCCAGGAAGCCGGCATCGACCAGCGAGCGGGTCAGGCGACTCACCGTGGGCCGCGGCAGGCCCGAGCGCTCGGCCAGCTCGGCGTTGGTGAGCGTGCCGGTCCCGAGGCGAAAGCAGCGCAGCAGCGCCAGTCCGCGCTCCAGCGACTGGCTGCCCGCCGTCGTCCTGACGTAGCGCCGCGAGGTGCGTGACACCGTGCGGGTGGA
>CAYRHV010000458.1:0-2248 GCA_964424045.1 uncultured Ottowia sp.
CTCCTTCTGCTCCAGCCAGCTGGAGTAGTTGCCCTTCCAGGGAATGCCGTGGCCGCGGTCCAGCTCCAGGATCCACTCGGCGGCGTTATCCAGGAAGTAGCGGTCGTGCGTGATCGCCACCACGGTGCCGGGGAAGCGGTGCAGGAACTGCTCCAGCCACTCCACGCTCTCGGCGTCCAGGTGGTTGGTGGGCTCGTCCAGCAGCAGCATGTCGGGCTTGGACAGCAGCAGCTTGCACAGCGCCACGCGGCGCTTCTCGCCGCCCGAGAGCTGGCCGACGACGGCATCCCAGGGCGGCAGGCGCAGCGCGTTGGCAGCGATCTCGAGCTGGTGCTCGCTGTCGGTGCCGGCGGCGGCGATCACCGCCTCCAGCTTGCCCTGCTCCTCGGCCAGGGCGTCGAAGTCGGCGTCGGGCTCGGCATAGGCGGCGTAGATTTCCTCCAGCCGGGCGCGCGCGGCGTTGACCTCGCCCAGGGCCTCCTCGACCTCCTGGCGCACGGTGTTGTCCGGGTTCAGCTGCGGCTCCTGCGGCAGGTGGCCGATGTCCAGGCCCGGCATGGGGATGGCCTCGCCCTCGATCTCGGTGTCGATGCCGGCCATGATGCGCAGCAGCGTGGACTTGCCCGAGCCGTTCAGGCCCAGCACGCCGATCTTGGCGCCGGGAAAAAACGACAGCGAGATGTCCTTCAGGATCTGCCGCTTGGGCGGCACGATCTTGCTCACGCGGTTCATGGAAAAGACGTACTGGGCCATTCGAATGCTCTCAAATCAATAGTTGTCAGCGCCTGCCTGGCAAGCGTTCCGGCATGGCTGCGCTGGAGATGTGCGAAGGGAAGCGGCGTCTGGCGGAACAGCCTTGCCCGCGCGCCGCATGGCAGCCATTATCGGTGCTGGCCGGCAGCAGTTGGCTTCCGGCCACCCGCTGGCGCGCCCGTCATGCGATAATGCGCGTGCCTGCGGGCCACCAGTTTCCCGCATCGGCCAGCCCTTCCGCTGGGACGTTCTCCAGGCAGCTGCCCAACCACGGCACATTCCTGTCCGAGGCGTCCACCCCAAGAAGAACCCGCTTCGCGCCATGCGACTGGCCGGCAGCTGCCGGATCCGGCAAGAAGCACCAGCGCCGCCGATTCGGCCGGTGCATTCATTCGATGAACTTTGACGAACTGAACCTGGCCCCTGCCATCCTGCAAGCTGTCCAAGAGCAGGGCTACACCGAACCGACCCCGATCCAGGCCCAGGCCATCCCGGCCGTCCTGGAAGGCCATGACCTGCTGGCCGGCGCGCAGACCGGCACCGGCAAGACCGCCGGCTTCGCCCTGCCACTGCTGCAGCGCCTGTCCGATCGTCCCGGCGCCCGGCCGGGCGCGATTCGCGCCCTGGTGCTGGCGCCGACGCGCGAGCTGGCGGCGCAGGTCGAGGAGTCCATCCGCCTCTACGGCAAGCACCTGACGCTGGGCACCACCGTGATCTTCGGCGGCGTCGGCATGACGCCGCAGATCGAGCGCCTGCAGGCCGGCTGCGACATCCTGGTGGCGACGCCGGGCCGCCTGCTGGACCTCGAGCAGCAGGGCCACCTGGATCTGTCCCACGTCGAGATCCTGGTGCTGGACGAGGCCGACCGCATGCTCGACATGGGCTTCATCCACGACGTCAAGAAGGTGCTGGCGCTGCTGCCGCGCGACAAGCAGAGCCTGTTGTTCTCGGCCACCTTCAGCGACGAGATCCGCCAGCTGGCCGCCGGCCTGCTGAAGAACCCCAAGAGCATCCAGGTCACGCCGCCGAACACCACGGTCGAGCTGATCGACCAGCTGATCTACCCGGTCGGTCGCCAGCGCAAGAAGGCGGTGCTGGCGCACCTGATCGGCGAAGGCGACTGGAGCCAGGTGCTGGTGTTCACGCGCACCAAGTTCGGCGCCAACCAGGTGGCCGACTACCTGAACGAGCGGGGCATCAAGGCCATGGCGCTGCACGGCAACAAGAGCCAGGGCGCACGCACCCAGGCCCTGGCCGAGTTCAAGAACGGCGAGCTGCGCGCCCTGGTGGCGACCGACATCGCGGCCCGCGGCATCGACATCGACGAGCTGCCCTACGTCGTCAACTACGACATCCCGAACGTACCCGAGGACTACGTGCACCGCATCGGCCGCACCGGCCGCGCCGGCGCCAGCGGCCAGGCCGTGAGCCTGGTGTGCCTGGACGAGGAAGGCTTCATGCACGAGATCGAGCGCTTCACGCGCCAGCAGATCCC
>CAYRHV010000459.1:0-2217 GCA_964424045.1 uncultured Ottowia sp.
GCGCGTCAGCAGCAGACGCTGGTGAGCATTGGCGGTGTGGTGCGCACCATGAAGTCGCTGGCGGCCATCAACGCCGCGCCCTACGAGCGCGCCGCCAGCGCGATCGAGGCCTGGCGCCAGACCGTGCGACGCGGCTTTGCCGCCTTTGCCTGGCGCATGGGCGAGCCGGCGTTGTTCGAGCCGGCGCCCGAGCGCTGCGACATCCTGCTCGTGTTCGGCTCCGACCACGGCTTCTGCGGCAACCACAACAGCGCCGTGGCGCAGATGGTGCAGGGCTTTCGCGGCACGCTCGCCGAGCCGCCGGTGCTGCTGTGCGTGGGCGCGCGCATGGCCGCCGCGCTGCACGAGCGCGGCATCGCGGTGACGCAGCAGCTGCTGCCGCCGGCCTCGGCCGACGGTCTCGGGCGCGTGGCCGGCGAGGCCGTGGCCCGGGTCGAGCAGCACGGGCGCGGCCGGCCGCTGGCCGGGCTGGCCGTCAAGCTGGCCTTCATGCGGCGCGGCCGCCACGGCAGCCGCGCGCCCGTGCTTTCGACCCTGCTGCCGCTGCCGCCCGCGCTGTTGCAGCGCCCGCGGCGCTGGCTCGGTCCCGCGCTGCCCGACTTCGCCGGCCCGCCCCAGGCCCTGCTGGCGACGCTGGTGCGCAGCCACCTGTTTGCCAGCGTGTTCCATGCCGCGGCCGAGGCCATGGTGACCGAGAACGCGGCCCGCCTGGCGCGCATGCAGCAGGCCGAGCAGGCGGTGGACGAGCGCCTGGAGGAGCTGGAGCGCCAGATCTCCGGCGTGCGGCAGGACCAGATCACCGACGAGCTGATGGACATCGTGATCGGCCACATGCCGGCGCCCGGACGCCGGGCGCGCACGCCGGTGGGCGCGGATCGCTAGCATTGATGGTTTGCAAGCGAATCCACCCACCATGACCGAGCAGTCTCCCTACGCCGCGCGCCGTGCGCGCCTGGCGGCCCAGCTGGGGCCGGATGCCGTCGCCATCGTGCCCACCGCGCCGGTGCAGCCGCGCAACCGCGACAGCGACTTTCCGTTCCGCCCCGACAGCTACTTCTATTACCTGACCGGCTTCACCGAACCCGATTCCTGGCTGGTGCTGGCCGGCGACGGCCGCAGCACGCTGTTCTGCCCACCCCGGGATCCGGAGCGCGAGACCTGGGACGGCATCCGCCTGGGGCCGGAGGCGGCGCCGGCGGCGCTCGGCGTCGACGCGGCGTTCCCGGTCACCGAGCTGGACGCGCAGCTGCCGCGCCTGCTGGAAAACCGCGACGCGGTGTGGTTCCCGTTCGCCACCCACGCCGGGCTGGAGGCGCGGCTGGGCGGCTGGCTGCAGCAGGTGCGCGCACGCGTGCGCCTGGGCGTGCTGTGCCCGGACACGCAGCGCGACCTGTGCGCCCTGCTGGACGAGATGCGGTTGGTGAAGGACGCGCACGAACTGGCGATCATGCGCCGCGCCGGCGCGATCTCGGCTGCCGCCCACGTGCGCGCCATGCAGCGCAGCAGCCGCATGCTGCGCGCTGGCGCCGACGTGCGCGAATACCACCTGGAAGCCGAGCTGCTGCACGAATTCCGCCAGCACGGCTCGGAGGCGCCGGCCTACACCAGCATCGTCGCTGCCGGCGCCAATGCCTGCGTGCTGCACTACCGTGCCGGCGACGCGCCGATCCGCGATGGCGAGCTGGTGCTGATCGACGCCGCCTGCGAGCTGCACGGCTACGCCAGCGACATCACGCGCACCTTCCCGGCCAATGGGCGCTTCAGCGGGCCGCAGCGCGCGCTCTACGAGCTGGTGCTGGCGAGCCAGGACGCGGCGGTGGCGGCGACGCGGCCGGGCGCGCGCTTCAACGACCCGCACGAGGCGGCGGTGGCGGTGCTGGCGCAGGGTCTGCTGGACCTCGGCCTGCTCGACGGCAGCAAGGTGGGCGGCGTGCAGGACGTGATCGCGCAGCGCGCCTACTTTCCGTTCTACATGCACCGCACCAGCCACTGGATGGGCATGGACGTGCACGACTGCGGCAGCTACGTGGAGCCGGGCGAGCGCGCGCAGGTCAGCGAGCGCCGCGACCCCTTGAGCGGGCAGACGGTGCAGGAGCGCCCGAGCCGCATCCTGCGCCCCGGCATGGTGCTGACGATCGAACCCGGCCTCTACGTGCGCCCGGCCGAGGGCGTGCCCGAGCGCTTCTGGAACCTGGGCATCCGCATCGAGGACGATGC
>CAYRHV010000460.1:0-2210 GCA_964424045.1 uncultured Ottowia sp.
TGGCGGTGCTGGCGGCGGTCTCGTTCCTGTTCTCGGCCGTGCAGGTGTCGGTCACCACCTACCTCGTGACCTACCTGAACGAAACCCTGGCGCTGTCGCTGGTGGCCGCCGGCGCGGCGCTGTCGGTGTCGCAGCTGGCCGGGGTGGTGGGCCGCATCGGCTGGGGCGCGCTGGCCGACCGCGGGCCGGGCGCGCGCGGCACGCTGATGCTGCTGTCCGCGCTGATGCTGGTCGGCAGCCTGCTCACCGCCGCGCTGCAGGGCAGCTGGTCCACCGCCGTGATCTGGCTGGTGGTTGCCGTGCTGGGCGGCTCGGCGATCGGCTGGAACGGCGTCTACCTGGCGGCGGTGGCACGCCAGGCGCCGCCCGGGCAGGCGGGGGTCGCCACGGGCGGCACGCTGCTGTTCACCTTCATGGGCGTGGTGTTCGGCTCGCCCGCCTTTGGCGCGCTGGCCGGCGCCAGTGGCAGCTATCGCGTGGCCTTTGCGGCGCTCGCCGTGCCGGCGCTGCTGGCACTGGCGCTGCTGATCTGGCGCGCGCGCCAGGCGGCGCGTGAAGCCGCGGCTGCGGCGCGGACGCAACATTCCAGATGATGGGAAATGACCCTGGCGCGATCCGGGGAACGCCCCGGAAAGCGCCGGATTGCAAGGCGCGCGGCGAATTGATCAGGCCTGGCGGGCCGGCCCCCGCGTAGAGTCCAGACTCCAGCCGGATCGGGTGAAAACCCCGGCGAGGCCCTTACCATGAGTCTGTGTTTGTGTCTCACGGACTTGCATGAAAGAACAGCAAAAGCTCTGCCACCTGGCCTTGCAGGGGGGTGGGGCCCACGGCGCCTTCACCTGGGGCGTCCTCGATGCGCTGCTGATGGATGGGCGCCTGGCGTTTGCCGGCATCAGCGGCACCAGCGCGGGCGCCCTGAACGCGGTGGCCCTGGCCCACGGCTGGGCCGACGCGCTGGACCACCAGCGCGACCCGGTGGAGGGCGCGCGCGCCGCCCTGGCCCGCATCTGGACGCGCGTCATGGGTCTGGGTGGAGTCAGCCAGAGCGCGGCGCGCCTGACCCGGTTCATGATGGGGGCGCTGCCCGGCGCGCTGACGCACGTCTCGCCCTACCAGAGTAATCCGCTCGACATCAACCCGCTGCGCGAGGTGATCGAGAGCGAGATCGACTTCGAGCGCCTGGCGCGGCTGAAGTCGCCGCGCGTGTTCGTGGCCGCCACCGAAGTGTCGACCGGTCACGCGCGCATCTTCTCGGGTCGCAGCCTGAGCGCGCAGGCGGTGATGGCCTCGGCCTGCCTGCCGGAGCTGTTCCAGGCGCCCGAGATCGACGGCAAGCTGTACTGGGATGGCGGCTATTCGGCGAATCCGGCGCTGGGCCCGCTGGTCGAGATGGGCGAGACCCATGACGTGCTGCTGGTGCAACTCAACCCGCTGCGCAGCCCGGGCAAACCCACGACCTCGGACCAGATCCGGGACCGCGTCAGCGACCTGACCTTCAATGCCAGCCTGATTGCCCAGATGCGCACCATTGCCCTGATCAACGAGCTGGTGGCGCGCGGGCTGGTCAACGACGGACTGGCGCCGATCCACGTGCACCGCGTCGATGGCGGCGAGGCGCTGGCCGAGATGCCGGCCGACAGCAAGGCCAGCCCGCGACGCCAGACGGTGGAAAAGCTGTTCGAGCTGGGCCAGCAATCGGCCCAGCGCTGGCTGCGGCGCGGCCTCGCCGCGGTGGGCGAGAAGAGCTCGGTCAACCTGCGGCGTGACTATGGCGGCCCGCTGCGACTCGACGTCGAAGCGGCCGAGGCGCAGGAGCAGGAACAGCTTGAGCCGCAAGAGCAGCAGGGCGGCATTGGCTCGGCGCTCATGCGCTACCTGTGGCCGGCACGCAGCGCCAGCGCGGACAAGGCGCGCGACGCCGGCCGGGTCCTGATACCGGTGCATTCAAGAAGATGACAAGCGGCACCCCGACGGTGCCGGCACGGATCACGACGCGTCAGTCATTGAAGCGCAGCGAGGTCATTTGTCATCTGTCATCCCGCCCGCGAGTTCGTGTGACCGAGTCGGGCCCCGCTCAGCCGGGCCCCAGCAGCACCAGCAGGGCACCAGCCCCGCCGTCCGTCGGCCGCGCCTGCACGAAGGCCAGCACGTGCTGCTTCTGCACCAGCCAGGCGTGCACCTTGCCCTTGAGCACCGGCACGCCGCCGGGC
>CAYRHV010000461.1:0-2200 GCA_964424045.1 uncultured Ottowia sp.
CGCCCAGCACCCAGCGCACCGCGTCCATGATGTTGGACTTGCCGCAGCCGTTGGGACCCACGACCCCGACGCGCTGGCCCGGCAGCATGAGGTTGATCGGCTCCGCGAACGACTTGAAGCCCGACAGCTTGATGGAATTGAGACGCACGTAAGGCCCTGGACAGACTGCACGCCACCCCTCGCACACGGCGCTCGTGGTGGCCACCCCGAAACCCGTCAATTCTAGCCAAGGCCCGACGCCGGAAGCGGCAATTCGGGGCCCTGGCCAGGCACACGCACGCCGGCCCGGCACGACCGGTTACAGTGCCGGTCAGGCAGGGTTTTGCGACAGGATCACGGATGCGCGTTTGCGTTCTCGGAGCAGGCATCGTCGGACTCGCAGCGGCCTGGGAACTGCAGCGCGCGGGGCACGAGGTGCTGCTGGTCGACCGCGGCCAGCCGGGACACGGCGCCAGCGGCGGCAACGGCGCGCAGCTGAGCTACTCCTACGTCGCCCCGCTGGCGGAGCCCGGTCTCTGGAAGCAGCTGCCGCAGCTGCTGCTGGCGCCCGACTCCCCGCTGCGGCTGCGTCCGCGCCTGGAGCCGCTGCAATGGCTGTGGGGCCTGCGCTTCCTGGCCGCCTGCAAGGCCACGACGGCGCACGAAACCACGGCCCGGCTGCTGGCATTGGCGGCCGAGAGCCGCGCGGCCTTCGACTGCATGCTGACCGAGCTGCAGCCCGACTGCGACTACGCCACCACCGGCAAGCTGGTGCTGTACTCCGACCGCGCCAGCCTGCAGGAGGCCGAGCGCCAGCTCGAGCTGCAGCGCCGGCTCGGCAGCGAGCAGCAACTGCTTGGACCGGCCGAGTGCGCGCGAGTCGAGCCTGCCCTGGACGCCTACCAGGGGCAGATCGCCGGCGGCGTGTTCACGCCCAGCGAGTGCGCGGCCGACTGCTACAAGCTGTGCCAGGCGCTGGCCCAGGGGCTGCAGGCACGCGGCGCCCGGCTGCAGACCGGCACCGCAGCGTCCGGCTTCATCCTGCGCCAGGGCCGCGCCGTGGCCCTGCGCACCGCGGCCGGCGAGATCGAGGCCGATGCCTTCGTGGTCGCGCTGGGAACGGCCTCGCACGCCATGGGGCGGCCCCTCGGGGTCTACCTGCCCGTGTATCCGCTCAAGGGCTACAGCATCACCGTCGAGGTGGACGGCGCGGCAGCCGCAGCGCCCCGCGTCAGCGTCACCGACGCCGCGCGCAAGGTGGTGTTCGCGCGCCTGGGCCAGCGCCTGCGCGTGGCCGGCATGGCCGAGCTGGTGGGCGACGGGCTGCACATCCCGCCGGCCCGGATCGACACCCTGGTGCGCGCCACGCGCGCCGTGTTCCCGCACGCCGCGGCCTCCTTCGAGACGGTCGAGCCCTGGGCCGGCCTGCGCCCGGCCACGCCCACCGGCCGGCCCATCATCGGGCCCCTGGCGCCGGCGCCGGCCAACGTGCTGTTCAACACCGGTCACGGGGCGCTCGGCTTCACCCTGGCCTTTGGCAGCGCCCGGCGCATCGTGGCGCAATTGCCGCACCAGACGCCCTGAGGGTGCTGTCGCACGGCATTTGCAGGCGCACGACGCCAAATATGACCAGAAACACGCCCACCGAAGCAGCCGCTGTACCTACAATGGTGCGGTTACATGCTGTCGCACATGAAACGCAATCATCCATCCGGATGAAGACGGCACTGCACTGAGCCCGAGGAACCGACGATGTCCACACCCACCACCATGATGGAGCGCATCCTGCACCTGATGGCCGAGAAACGGGCCTCCGACGTCTACCTGTCGGCGCACGCCCCGGCCACCATCCGCATCAACGGCGCCTGCGTGCCCATCAACAACCAGCCGCTGCCGCCCGAGGCGACGCTGAACCTGCTGATGGACATCCTGCCGCCGAACCGGATCGAGGAGCTGAAAGAGACCGGCGAGCTGAACACCGCCTACCCCATGGCCGGGGTCGGCAACTTCCGTATCTCGGCGCTGCGCCAGCGCGGCTCCTATGCCGCCGTGATCCGCTTCATCAGCGCCGAGATCCCGAAGCTCGACACGCTCAACCTGCCCAGCGTGCTGGAGCGCCTGGTGATGGAAAAGCGCGGCCTGATCCTGATGGTGGGCGCGACCGGGGCCGGCAAGTCGACCACCCTGGCGTCCATGCTCGACCACCGCAACGAACGCGTGA
>CAYRHV010000462.1:0-2199 GCA_964424045.1 uncultured Ottowia sp.
TCAAGGTGATCGCCGACCACATCCGCGCCACCGCCTTCCTGGTCAGCGACGGCGTCATCCCGAGCAACGAGGGTCGCGGCTACGTGCAGCGGCGCATCATCCGCCGCGCCATCCGCCACGGCTACAAGCTGGGGCGCAAGACGCCGTTCTTCCACCAGCTCGTGGCGCCGCTGGTGGCCGAAATGGGCGCTGCCTATCCGCGCCTGGCCGAGCAGGCGCAGCACATCACCGAGGTGCTGAAGGCCGAGGAGGAGCGCTTCTTCGAGACGCTGGCGCACGGCATGGAAATCCTGGATGTGGCCCTAGACGCACGGCGTAGCACTCTCCAGAGAGAATTCAACATTACCGCACGCAGTGTCTCGCTTGACTACCTTGTGGATCTTCAGCCCGAGGATGTGACTTTGCGCTTTGACGCTGCAATTCGTTTAGCGGATGACGCCTTAGTGAGGTTTTTTGAAGCTGAGCTCGCGACACCAACGAACCTTGAGCAATTCGCGCGTGATGTTGCAAAGGCGGGATTCAGTGAGGCCTACGCCATCGTTTGGGCGACTGATCGCCTCGCTGCCGCTCTTCCGAGAAGGAGCGTTAAGAATCGCTATCAGGTTGCTTTGAATGTTCTGACGTGCGTCAAGCCTGACTTGGACGGTCAGGTAGCCTTCTTGCTACACGATACCTTTGGGTTTCCGCTCGACCTGACCAACGACGTCTGCCGGGAGCGCGGCGTCACCGTCGACCTGGCCGGCTTCGACGCCGCCATGACGCACCAGAAGGCCACCGCGCGCGCGGCGGGCAAGTTCAAGATGGATCGCGTGCTGGACTATCACGGCGCGGCCAGCCGGTTCGTCGGCTACGAGAAACTGGCGGCGCCCGCCACCGTGGTCGCGCTCTACGTCGACGGCGAAAGCGTGGCGGCGCTGCAGGCCGGCCAGGCCGGCGTGGTGGTGCTGGACACGACACCCTTCTACGCCGAGAGCGGCGGCCAGGTCGGCGACCAAGGGGTGATCACCGTCGCCAGCGCGCGCTTTGCCGTGACCGACACGCAGAAGATCAAGGCCGACGTGTTCGGCCACCACGGCACGCTGGAGTCCGGCAGCCTCAAGGTCGGCGACGCCGTGCAGGCCGAGGTCGATACGCGGCTGCGCGCCGCCACCATGCGCAACCACAGCGTCACGCACCTGATGCACAAGGCGCTGCGCGAGGTGCTGGGCGCGCACGTGCAGCAGAAGGGCTCGCTGGTGGATGCCGACAAGACGCGCTTCGACTTCGCGCACAACGCGCCGGTCGCGCCGGCGCAGATCACGGAAATCGAGCGCCGCGTGAACGCCGAGATCCTCGCCAACACGGCGACCCGGGCGCGCCTGATGGACATGGAAAGCGCGCAGAAGACTGGCGCCATGATGCTGTTTGGCGAGAAGTATGGCGACACCGTGCGCGTGCTCGACATCGGCAGCAGCCGCGAGCTGTGCGGCGGCACGCACGTGGCGCGCACCGGCGACATCGGCCTGTTCAAGATCGTGAGCGAAGGCGGCGTGGCCGCCGGCGTGCGCCGCGTCGAGGCGGTGACGGGCGAGAACGCGCTGGCCTACCTGCAGGGCCTGGAGGCCAGCCTGCACGGCGTTGCCGCCAGCCTGCACGCACCCGCGGCCGAGGTGCAGCCGCGCCTGGCCCAGGTGCTGGAGCAGGTGCGGGGGCTGGAGAAGGAGCTGGCCCAGCTCAAGGGCAAGCTCGCCTCCAGCCAGGGCGACGAGCTGGCGGGGCAGGCGGTCGAGGTCAAGGGCCTGAAGGTGCTGACCGCGCGCCTCGATGGCGCCGATGCGAAGACCCTGCGCGAGACCCTGGACAAGCTCAAGGACAAGCTCAAGGTGGCCGCCATCGTGCTGGCCGCCGTCGATGGTGACAAGGTGCAGCTCGCTGCTGGGGTGACGAGGGCGGAAACCGGCAAGCTCAAGGCCGGCGAGCTGGTCAATTTCGTGGCGCAGCAGGTCGGCGGCAAGGGCGGTGGCAAACCGGACCTGGCCATGGCCGGTGGCACCGACGCCAAGGCGCTGCCCGCCGCGCTGGCCAGCGTGCCGGCGTGGGTGGCGGAACGGGTTTGAGGTGGAAGCGGGCCTGCTGAGCCGACGCCACTGGCTGCTGGCCCTGCTGGCCGCCGCCGGCGCCGCGCCCGCGCGGGCGCAGCACGCCGCCGAACCCTGGCCC
>CAYRHV010000463.1:0-2197 GCA_964424045.1 uncultured Ottowia sp.
CGGCACCATGCTGTATTTCAAGGCGCTGCGCGACGGCCTCGCCGAGCTGCCGCCGGCCGACCCGGCGCTGCGCCGCGCGCTCGATGCGCGCGCGCGCGCGTTGGGCTGGCCGGCGCTGCATGCCGAACTGGCGGCAGTCGATCCGGCGACCGCGGCGCGCCTGGCACCGGCCGACAGCCAGCGCATCCAGCGCGCGCTCGAAGTGTGGCAGCTCACGGGACGGCCCCTGTCATCCTTTCATGCCCGGCGCCGCGCGGCGTCCACCATGCCTGCACCACGCCTGTTCTCGCTCGAGCCCGACGATCGCGCCTGGCTGCACGAGCGCATTGCCGCGCGCTTCGACGCCATGCTCGCCGCCGGCCTGCTGGACGAGGTGCGCGCCCTGCGCGCGCGCGGCAACCTCTCGCCCGAGCTGCCCGCCCTGCGCGCCGTCGGCTACCGCCAGGCCTGGCAGGCGCTGGACGAGGACTGGCCGCTGGCGCGCCTGCGCGAGCGCGGCATTGCCGCCACGCGCCAGCTCGCCAAGCGCCAGCTCACCTGGCTGCGTGCCATGCCCGGGCGCCAGCGCCTGGCGGTCGATGCCCCGGATGCACAAGCGCACGCGCTCGCTGCGATCCTGCGGGCGCTGCAACGGCAGTCCTGACCGGATCCGCTGTAGACGATTGGCAACAGATGTTGCCGTGCGCGTCGCCGTCCAAACCGGAAAACCGGCCCTGCTCGGTTCTAATGCAGCCCGGGAGCGCAGCCAGCACGCAGCCCGCCAGAGGCGCGCCGGCATCCATGGAGACCGAGGACTGCATGACGACGATCGACACCCCGGCGCCTGCCGCCGGCGCGGAATCAGCGGGCCGGCCAGCCGACCCGGCTCCGAAACTGCCCGCGGCGCCGCAGGCGGCGGCCACTCGCACCGCGCTGCCGGTAGCGCTTGCCGCCACCCTGGCTGCCTGCGGCGGCGGCGGCGACGAAGCTCCGGCGGTTGAAGTCCCGGATCCGCCCTACGAGATCCCGGGCCCCGACAGCGACGCCGAAGCCGCGCGCTTCCTGCAGCAGGCGCAGTTCTCGTCCGGCGAGACGGATATCGCGGCGCTGCGCGCCAAGGGCTACGCGCGCTGGCTCGAGGAGCAGATGAGCGCGCCCAGCTACACCAGCGGCTGGGACTGGCTGGTGCGCGGCGGCTACCAGAAGGTGGACATCCGCTTCAACAACTACGCCGACCGCATGATGTGGAACCAGCTCATCGCGGCGCCCGACGCGGTGCGCAAGCGCGTCGCGCTGGCCTGGTCGGAAATCCTGGTGGTCTCCAGCAACGGCACCGAGGGCTACTGGCCCTCGTTTGCCCTCGCCGCCTACTGGGACCTGCTGAACCAGCACGCCTTCGGCAACTACCGGGACCTGCTGGAGGCGATCACGCTGAACCCGGCCATGGGCGCCTACCTGAACACGCTCGGCAACCGCAAGGCCAATGCCGCCGGGCGCGTGCCGGACGAGAACTACGCGCGCGAGGTGATGCAGCTGTTCACCATCGGCCTGCACGAGCTCAATTCCGACGGCACGCTGCGTGGCGGCAAGGCCACCGAAACCTACGGCGCCGCCGACGTCAGCAACCTGGCCTGCATCTTCACCGGCTACGAGCTGGACTCCAGCGGCCAGCAATACACCACCGACCCGACGCCCTACCGCAAGCCGATGCGCTTCAACGCCTCGCGCCATGCCGGCGACAGCGTGAGCTTCCTGGGCCGGACGGTGCCGGCAGGCGACGGCCCGGCCCGCCTGAGCCAGGCGCTGGACATCCTGTTCAACCACCCCAACGTCGGCCCCTTCATCGGGCGCCAGCTGATCCAGCGCCTGGTCACTGGCGACCCCAGCCCGGCCTATGTCGGGCGCGTGGCCGCTGCCTTCAACGACAACGGCGCCGGCGTGCGCGGCGACTTGCGCGCCGTTGTCCGCGCCGTCCTGCTCGACCCCGAGGCACGGCAGGACCCGACGCTCAAGGGGCCGACCTGGGGCAAGCTGCGCGAGCCCATGGTTCGACTGGTGCAGTGGGCGCGCACCTTCGGCGCCAAATCCAGCGACGGCAAGTGGATCCTGTGGGACCTGTCGGACCCCTCCGAAGACCTGGGACAGAGCCCGCTGCGCAGCCCTTCCGTGTTCAACTTCTTCCGCCCCGGCTACGTGCCGCCGGGCACGGCCCTGGCGG
>CAYRHV010000464.1:0-2193 GCA_964424045.1 uncultured Ottowia sp.
TCAGCGGCATGCGCATCTTCAGCTCGGGCGCGGCGGCGGCGCTGCAGCTCGAACGCGGCGTCTTCACCCAGGGCCGCGCGCCCTTCGGCTACCTGCGGCCGCTGCGCGCCGACATCTTCCTCTCGGCCAACGCCGGCGACGTGCGCGAGGCGCTGGCGGCGGGCTTTCCGGCCGCGCACGTGATGGTCGATGCGCGCCCGGCCGGCAACCGCTACCCGGACGAGGTGCGCATCGCCTTCGACGGCGACGCGGTGCTGTTTTCCGACGAGGCCGAGCAGGTGTTCCAGAAGAAGGGCCTAGCCGCGTTCCAGCGCCACGAGCAGCGCAAGGCCGACCAGCCGCTGCCGGGCGGCCCGTTCAAGCCCTTCCTGGTGGCGCTCAATCGCCTGCAGCAGTCCGGCTCGCCGCACATGCGCATCCGCACCGCCCTGGTGACGGCGCGCGGCGCGCCGGCACACCGCCGCGCCATCCAGACCCTGCTGCGCTGGAACATCCGCGTCGACGAGGCGATGTTCCTGGGTGGCCTCGCCAAGGGCGAATTCCTGCGCGAATTCGAGCCCGACTTCTTCTTCGACGACCAGACCGGCCACATCAACCAGGCGGCGCGCCACGTGCCGGCCGGCCATGTGGCGGCGGGCGTGACCAATACCACGCCGCGGGCGGAAACTTCGCGCCGCCATTCCGCCTCCAAGAGTGAATGAGATTTCACCTGACGATGCTGCTCCTGCTGCTGCAGGTGCCCGCGCTGGCGCTGGCCGAGGACCGGGCCCCGGACTCGACGCCCGCGCCAGCCACCGCATCGGCGAACACGGCCCGATCCACGCCCAGCAAGGGCGAGCGCCAGGCGCTGGAGTGGTTCCACATGCTCGACACCGACGGCGATGGTCGCATCTCGCGCGGCGAGGCGCGCATCGGCTTCGTGATCAAGCCATCGCTGCGGCAGCTGTTCGAGGACGCCGACAGCAACGGTGACGGCTACCTGACGCAGGACGAGATCCGGGCCGCCGCCGACCGGCGCCGCGCCGAACGCAAGCGCCGCCGCGAAGCCGAAGCCCGGGCCGCCGCCGAAGCCGAGGCCGAAGCCAGGGCAACCGAGGCCGCGTCCACGCGCTGACCGCCTCAGGAGTGCCGCTTCTCGTCGAAGGTTTCGAGCAGCTGCGCCATCCAGGGCTCGGTCCAGTGGCTGATCAGGATGCCGGCCAGACCCGCGATGCCGATCGCCACCATCGCGATCGCCAGGCTGCGCACCAGCGAGCGCCGCCGCGTGTTCAGCACGAAGGCGAGGCTGAAGGCCATGCTGGTGAACGAGGCCAGCACCGCCCCCGTGCCCGCGGTCGCCGGACTGACGTCGCCGGCCGCCGCCAGCGCCGCTGCCGCCGCCACCGAGCTGGCGCTGGACAGGAAGCCGCCGACCACGCTGACGATGTAGAAGCCGGCGTCGCCGAACTGGCGCTGCGTGACCGCGCCCAGCACGTGCAGCAGCAGGAAGATGAAGCCGTATTTGAGCGCCTGCGAGAGCGAGAACGGCAGCTGCAGGTCGATCTCCGGCGGCTCGCCGCCAGCGGCGCGCTGGTGCATGCTCCAGCCCATCAGCGCGCCGGCCACCGCCAGCATCAGGCCGAAGGCGGCAAACGACCCCGCCAGCGCGATCGGCGCCAGCAGCAGCAGCAGCATGGCGTTGCGCGCCAGCATCGCCACCATGGCCAGCAGCACGCCCCGGTAGGCCACGCCGACGAAGGGCTCGCCCACCTCGCGCACGCGCTGCGCCAGACTGATGACGGTGAAGTTGCTGTTGATCAGGCCGCCGAAGAAACTCGACAGCTCGGCCCCGCGCGTGCCGTAGATCTTCCACAGTACGTAGTTGAAGAAGCCGATGCCGGCGATCAGGATCACCGCGATCCAGGCCACGCGCGGCTGGATCAGGCCCAGCGGCCCGACGGCGCCCTCCGGCAGCGCCGGATAAATCACGATGGCCAGGATCGCCAGCAGCAGGGCCGAGCGGATCTCGCGCTCCGAGATGCCGACCGAGAAGCCCGCCAGACGCTCCTTCCAGGCCAGCAGCGCGGTGGAAATCACCATCACCGCCGCCGGCGCGATGGTGTGGCCCAGGCCGCTCATCAGGCCGGCCATCACGGTCACCCCCATGGCCGCCGAGGTCGTCAGCTCGGTGCCCTGCCCGGCGCGCAGGGATGA
>CAYRHV010000465.1:0-2180 GCA_964424045.1 uncultured Ottowia sp.
CTCCAGGAGATCGCGCCCAGGTCGTTGACGAAGATCGGCATGTCCTGCCACAGGCCGCGCACGCCCTTCCTGGCCACGGTGACCCACTGTGGCTGGTAGAGCCAGGCCAGCGCCGCGTCGTCGGCCAGCAGCCGCTGTGCCTCGCCCAGCAGCTGGTTGCGCTCGGTGGGGGTGGCGCTGTTGCGGATGCGCTCGTAAAGCTGGTTGAACTTCGGGTTGTCGTAGCCCCAGTAGTAATCGGGGTTGGTGAAGTTGCCGAGGTCGAAGGGCTCGACGTGGCTGACGATGGTGAGGTCGTAGTTGTGCGCGCCGCCGTAGACGTTGGCCAGCCACTGCGCCCACTCGACGTTCTGCACCTTGGCGGTGATGCCGACCTTGGCCAGTTCCGAGACGATCACCTCGCCGCCCTGACGTGCGTAGGGTGGTGGCGGCAGCACCAGGCTGAGTTCCAGCGGCGTGCTGACGCCGGCTTCCCGCAGCAGCGCGCGCGCGCGCTCGGGGTCGTAGGGGTTGACGCCGGTGGTGTCGACGTAGCCCGGCGCGCCCGGCACGTAGTGGCTGCCGATCGGAGCGCCGAAGCCATCGGCGGCGCCGGCGATGACGGCCTTGCGGTCGATCGCCTGGCTGATCGCGCGGCGCACGCGCACGTCGTCCAGCGGCTTGCGGCGGTGGTTGATGGCCAGCACCGTCTTGGCGCGCGAGCCGCCGACCACCACTTCCAGTCGGCGATTGCCGCGGAACTGGGTGACGCCGCGCGGCGTGACGCGCGGGAAGGCGTCGACGTCGCCGGACAGCATGGCGGTGATCTGTGCTGCCGGCTCGCTGATGAAGCGAAACACGGCGCGCTTGATGTGGATCGCGCGCGGATCGCGATAGCCGGGCCAGGCCTTGAGCGTGATCGACGAGCCCTTGGCCCAGCTGTCGAGCTGGTAGGGGCCGGTGCCTACCGGCTGCGTGTTGTTGCTGTCGACACTGCCGGGCTCGACGATGATGGCGGTGGCCTGGCCCAGGTAGAACAGGAAGTCCGGGTCCGGCTCCTGGTTGATGATCACCACCGTGTGCTCGTCCAGCGCGCTGATGCTTTCCATCGCGGCGAAGGTGCGCTTGTCCTTGTTGGTGCTCTTCTCGCCGGCGGCGCGCTCGAAGCTGAACTTGACGGCCGCGGCGTTGCAGGGCGCGCCATTGCTGAACGTCACGCCCCTGCGCAGGAAGAAGGTGACGGTGCGCAGGTCGGGCGAGACCTCCCAGCGCTCGGCCAGCAGCGGGCTGATGCTGCCGTCGGCGTTGATCTTCGTCAGCGTCTCGAAGATGTTGTAGTGCACCACCTCGGCGATCGCGGAGGCGGCGCCGGCGGTCGGGTCGAGCCCGGGCGGCTCCAGCGTCATGCCGAGCACGAGGCTGCTCTTGCCGGACTGCGCCAGCACTGGCAGGTGCGCGGCAGCGGCCAGTGCGGGCAGGGTGAGGGCGAATTCGCGGCGTTTCATCACGGGGGCTCTCCAGGTCCGAACTGGGCGCATGGTAGCGCAGGCCCAGCCTCTCAGCCCGGCACCGAGGCGAGCAGGGTGCGCGTGTAGGGATGGGCCGGTTCGTGCAGTACCTGACGCACCGGGCCCTGCTCGACGACGCGCCCGCCCTGCATCACGGCCACGTCCTGGCACAGATGGGCGACCACCGACAGGTCATGGCTGATGAACAGGAAGGTGACGCCGTGCTGGTCGCGCAGGTCGGCCATCAGGTTCAGCACCTGCGCCTGCACCGAGACGTCGAGCGCGCTCACGGCCTCGTCGGCGACGATCAGGCGCGGCCGCGTGATCAGGGCACGCGCGATCGCAATGCGCTGGCGCTGGCCGCCGGAGAATTCGTGTGGATACTGGTCCAGCGCGTCGGCGCGCAGGCCGACCGCTTCCAGCATGGCGGCGGCGCGCTCGCGCTGCTCGGCACGGCGCGCGCCCTCCAGCGCCGCCGCCGGCTCGGCCACCGTGTGCCAGACCGGGCGCCGCGGGTCCAGCGAGCCATAGGGGTCCTGGAACACCATCTGCAACGCGCGCCGGGCGGCACGCAGTTCCCTGGGCTTCAGCGCATGCAGGTCACGCCCCTGCAGCAGCACCTGGCCGCTGCTGGGGCGCTCCAGCGCCATCACCAGGCGCGCCAGCGTGCTCTTGCCCGAGCCCGATTCGCCG
>CAYRHV010000466.1:0-2177 GCA_964424045.1 uncultured Ottowia sp.
CTGGCTGCCCTCGCGCTGCATGCTGAAGCGGTTCAGGAAGCTGTTGCCCAGCAGCACGGCGGGCATCGGCGCCGGCACCACCACGGCATCGACGTTGTAGGTGGTGATGTCGCCCACGCGCAGCTGGTTCAGCTTCAGCGCCCAGCCGGGGGTCTGGCCGTTGGCGGTGTTCAGGCGCACGGCCTGGCCGGCCCGGTAGTCCAGGCCCAGGCGGTCGGCCTCGGACTGGCTGATCGAAACCACCGAGGCGCCGGTATCGACGAGGAACTGCACCGGCCGGTTGTTGATGCTGCCCTGGGTGAAGAAGTGGCCGCGCGCGTCCGCGGTGAGCGCGACTCGGCCGCTGCCGCTGCCGGCCGTCGACGCGCTGCCGACGCGCACCGGCGATTCGCCCACGCGCAGCGTCAGGCGCTCGCCGCCCACCCGCACCACGGCCTCGTCGCCGCGGGCCGACAGCAGCTCGACACCCTGGCGCGATTCGCCCGGCGCCATCGCGCGCGGCGTGCCGCCATCGATGATCAGCAGCGCCTTGCTGCCCAGCGTGCCGTGCAGCGACACGTTCTGGGCCCAGGCCAGGGCCGGCAGCAGGGCGGCTGCCGCCAGCAGGGGGCGCATGGATGTCACGGCGCTCAGTCCCGAAAATTGTCGAACGACAGTGGCAGCTCGGCCATTTCCTTGCGCAGCAGCGCCATCACGGCCTGCAGGTCGTCGCGCTTGGCGCCGCTGACGCGCACCATGTCACCCTGGATCGCGGCCTGCACCTTGAGCTTGCTCTCCTTGACCAGCTTCTGGATCTTCTTGGCGTCCTCGGTGGCGATGCCGCTGCGCACCCGGGCGATCTGCCTGACCTTGTCGCCCCCCACTTTCTGCACCTCGCCCAGGTCGAGGAAGCGCGCGTCCACGCCGCGCTTGGCGAGCTTGCTGCGCAGGATGTCCAGCACCTGCTGGAGCTGGAACTCGGCGTCGCCGAGCAGGCTGATTTCCTTGTCCTTGAGCTCGATCGCCGCGCTCGTGCCCTTGAAGTCGAAGCGCGTGCCGATTTCCTTGGCGGCGTTGTCCACCGCATTGCGCACCTCGACCATGTCGGGGTCGCAAACCGTGTCAAAAGAAGGCATTTCCGGATTCCTCGCTGCTTGGGTCGCCCATGCTGAATGCGACAATTGTCCCATGTTGGTCGAGCGCAACGTTTCCCTGCAATCGCTGAACAGCTTCGGCATCGCGGCGCGCGCCGCGCGGCTGGTGCGTGTGCGCGAGGCGGAGGACGTGCGCGCGCTGCTGGCCGACCGGCGCCTGGCGGCGATGCACAAGTTCGTGCTCGGTGGCGGCAGCAACATCGTCTTCACCGGCGACGTCCGGGGCGTGGTGCTGAAGGTCGAGGTCGCCGGCCGGCGCATCGCCCAGGAGACGCCGCGTCACGTGATCGTCGAGGCCGGGGCCGGCGAGAACTGGCACGATTTCGTCGCCTGGACGCTGGACCAGGGCCTGGGCGGGCTGGAGAACCTGGCGCTGATTCCCGGCACGGTGGGCGCCAGCCCGGTGCAGAACATCGGTGCCTACGGGCTGGAACTGCAGGACCGCTTCCACGAGCTGGACGCGATCGATCTCGAGACCGGCGAGCTGTTCACCCTGGACGCCGCGCAATGCGGCTTCGGCTACCGTGATTCGGTGTTCAAGCATGCGGCTGCCAAGCCGGGTGACTTCGGCCTCGGCGGCCGGACGCTGATCCTGCGCGTGCGCCTGGCGTTGCCGCGCGACTGGCAGCCGGTACTGGGCTACCTGGACCTGGAGCGGCGCATGCAGGAGGAGGGCGTGGCGCGGCCCAGCGCGCGCCAGATCTTCGACTGGATCGTCGCCATTCGGCGCGCCAAGCTGCCCGATCCGGCCGTGCTCGGCAATGCCGGCAGCTTCTTCAAGAACCCCACCGTGACGCCCGAGCAGTGCCAGGACATCATCGGCCGCGATCCGCGCCTGGTGCACTATCCGATGCCCGACGGCAGCGTCAAGCTGGCGGCCGGCTGGCTCATCGACGCCTGCGGCTGGAAGGGCAAGCGCGTCGGCAACGCCGCCGTCTATGACAAGCAGGCGCTGGTGCTGGTGAATCGCGGTGGCCAGCAGCACCCGGCCACCGGGGGCGAAGTCATGACCCTGGCCAAGGCGATCCAGACCAGCGTCTACGA
>CAYRHV010000467.1:0-2175 GCA_964424045.1 uncultured Ottowia sp.
GCCGCAGGCGCCGCCCGAGCAGCAGTCGCCGCCCGGATCGGCGCAGGCTTCCTGGCGACCGATCTGCACGCGCCACAGGTCCGGGCCCTCCTGCAGGTAGGCCCACTGCACCTCGCCCGGCGTGCGGCCCTCCAGTTGACGGCGCAACGGCAGGGGGTTGTGGTCGTTGACGATCACGAAGGACTCGCCCGGCAGCATGCCGTCGAAACGGTCGAACAGGACCGCGTGGCGTTCGGACGGAGCAATCGTGCGCACGTCGATTTCTTCAAGGGTGATGTTCATCGTCATCCTTTCATCAAGGGTACAGGCAAAGAACCGGCCTGCACTCGCAGGCCGGAGGGGGAAAACGGGAGGAAGGCGAGGAGGTCAACCGTCCTTGCCGTCCAGGCGCGTGCGCAACAGCCAGGGCGCATAGACGACGACGTAGATCAGGAACGCCAGGCCCCACAGGCCGGCGGCCAGGCCCAGCGCCGGCACGTACCAGTCGGGCAGCACCGCCGGCACCAGGGCCCGCACCACGGCCGCCACCAGCACCATCGCATAGGCCAGGGCCTCCGCCCCGGAAGCCTTGAGCGGGCGCCCCAGGTGGCCGCGCGCGGTGCGCGTCATCATGCCGATGATCAGGCCGCCGATCACTCCGACGCCCAGCGCATGCACCGCCAGCGAGGTCGTGACCCAGCCCAGCTGCGCCATGGCCAGCAGCACGAAACCGATCGGGAACCAGGCGCACGACAGGTGCAGGATCCACAGGATCGGCCGGTCCAGCGTCACCCGCGGCTGCCAGCGCCAGAGGCGCACCACGTGCATCCCCGCCGCCGCCAGGCAGGCCACCAGCGTCAGCATGGCCGGCGCGCCGAACACCCAGCACGCCAGCGCCAGCCCGGTGGTGCCCAGCAGCCAGGGCTCGAAGCGGGGCGGCACGCTGATCACCAGCCCCGGCGTGACGTTCTTCGTGAACAGGGGCACCACGCGGCCGGTCATCACGCTCACCACCATCAGGATCAGGGCCAGCTCGGCATACAGCGCCGAGAGTGCCGGCACATGAATGATCTCCAGCAGCGACAGGTGGAACACCGCATTGGCCACCGCCATCGCCAGCAGCAGCGAGATCAGCGGCAGGTTGCGCTTGTTGCGCGCCGCGATCAGCACGCGCAGCAGCAGCACCGCAACGATCGGCAGCAGCAGCACGTCAAGCAGGGCATACAGCCAGTAGGGTGCGACGAAGGCGGCCAGGCGGGCCGCCAGCCAGAGCAGGGCCAGGAAGCCCAGCAGCGGGCCACGCGGCGTCGGCAGGCCGGTCCAGGCGCGCACCGCGGTGAGCAGGAAGCCGACGATCACGCCGGCGGCAAAGCCGAACAGCATTTCGTGGCCGTGCCACAACAATGGGGAAAACCCCAGGTCCTGCGGCACGTGTCCGAGGAAAACCCCGATCCACCACGGCACCGAAAGGCAGGCCAGCAGCGCCGCGCCCAGGTAAAACGGCCGGAAACCCAGGCGCAGCAAGGGCCAGCCGCGCAGGGCAGCGGGCGCCTGGGGCTTTTCGGCGATCTGGGCAGGCGGCGACAGGGGTTGATTCATGCTTCAGGACTCCAGCGGTTGCAAGCCCTGTTCCGGCTCGCAACCGTTCATTTTTATATAGCGGCTGCGGCAGCGCCAGCGAGGCCTGCAAGCACACAAACCGCGTGGGGTTGAAGCCCGCAAGGGCCCGCCACCGCAGCAGGCGGGGGAGCGTGACTTACTCGCCCCGTTGCAGGTATTTTCGCAGCGCGCAATGCCGCTTTCAGATCACGAATCGCAACAATGCAAGAATCGAGGCTTGGCTCCGAATCGAGCCCAGCGACCCCACCAAGAAACAAGGAGAATCCAGCACATGAAGAGAGACTTGCTGCCCCAGACCCAGGGTCGCCTGGCCCCGCAGGCAATCAGCGAGGACGTGCTGGCCGAAAAATATTTCAAGGCGGGCGAGCACTCGCTCGAGCAGCTCTACGGCCGTGTCGCGCGCGCCCTGGCGAGCGTCGAGAAGCCCGAGCTGCGCACGCAATGGGAGCAGAAGTTTCTGGCCAACCTGCATGCCGGCGCGATCGGGGCCGGTCGCATCATGAGCGCCGCCGGCACCGACATCCGGGCGACGCTGATCAACTGCTTCGTGCAGCCGGTGGGCGACGCCATCCAGGG
>CAYRHV010000468.1:0-2175 GCA_964424045.1 uncultured Ottowia sp.
TCAGGTCCTTGACCTTGCGGTCGTAGGGAATGCCGCAGGCGTCGCAGATCTTGCGCGCACGCGAGCGACCGATGCCAAAGATCGCCGTCAGGCCGATCTCGGTGTGCTTGTGCGGCGGGATGTTGATACCAGCAATACGTGCCATGTCCTGTCCTATGAGCGTGTCGAGCGGCCGCCGGTCAACCCTGGCGCTGCTTGTGGCGCGGGTCGGTGCAGATCACGCGCACCACGCCGTGGCGGCGAATGATCTTGCAGTTCCGGCAGATTTTCTTGACCGAAGCCGAGACTTTCATTTCACTTTCTCCTAAAACTCGTGCCAGCCCGCTTCAACCGTGGAAGCTGGTCTTGAAGCTGGACTTCTTCAGCAGCGACTCGTACTGCTGGCTCATCATGTAGTTCTGCACCTGGGCCATGAAGTCCATCGTCACCACCACCAGGATCAGCAGCGAGGTGCCGCCGAAATAGAACGGGACGTTGTACTTCAGGATCAGGAACTCGGGCAGCAGGCAGACCGCGGTGACGTAGATGGCGCCGATGAAGGTCAGGCGCGTCAGGATCTTGTCGATGTAGCGGCCGGTCTGCTCGCCCGGACGGATGCCCGGGATGAAGGCGCCGCTCTTCTTCAGGTTGTC
The DNA here is from genome assembly GCA_964424045.1 of uncultured Ottowia sp. Taxonomy (GTDB): domain Bacteria; phylum Pseudomonadota; class Gammaproteobacteria; order Burkholderiales; family Burkholderiaceae_C; genus Ottowia. The sequence continues at coordinate 633 of CAYRHV010000468.1, forward strand.
GGCGGTCTCGCGGCTGTTGAACACCAGCGCCGTATAGAAGAAGCAGAAGAAGATGATCGCCGCCGCATACAGCATGACGTAGATCGGCTGGCCTGGCGACAGGGTCGAGGCCAGGTCCTTGAGCCACAGCATCGAGTCGCCGGTGCTGAACCAGCCCACCAGGGTGGCCGGCAGCAGGATGATCGAGGAGGCGAAGATCGGCGGGATCACGCCGGCCATGTTGACCTTCAGCGGCAGGTGCGAGGACTGACCGCCGTAGACCTTGTTGCCGACCTGGCGGCGCGCGTAGTTGACCAGGATCTTGCGCTGGCCCATCTCCATGAAGGTCACGAAGTAGGTCACCAGGCAGACCACGGCAAAGATGAACAGCGCGACGATGACGCTCATGGCGCCGGTGCGGATGAGCTCGCTCAGGCCGCCGATGGCGCTTGGCAGGCCGGCCGCGATGCCGGCGAAGATCAGCAGCGAGATGCCGTTGCCCAGGCCGCGCTCGGTGATCTGCTCGCCCAGCCACATCAGGAACATGCTGCCCGTGGTCAGGCTGACCACTGCCGTCATGCGAAAGCCCCAGCCGGGATTGATGACCAGGCCCTGCGAGGCCTCCAGCGCGACGGCAATGCCGAACGACTGGAAGGTGCACAGCGCCAGCGTGCCGTAGCGCGTGTACTGCGTCATCTTGCGCTGGCCGGCCTGCCCTTCCTTCTTCAGCTGGTCGAAGTAGGGCAGCACATAGGGCATGAGCTGCATGATGATGGCCGCGGAAATGTAGGGCATGATGCCCAGCGCGAACACCGTGAAGCGCTCCAGCGCACCGCCGGAGAACATGTTGAACAGGCTCAGGATGCCGCCCGACTGACCCTGGAACATCTGGCGCAGCTGGTCCGGGTTGATGCCGGGCACGGGAATGTGCGCCCCGATCCGGAACACGACCAGGGCGCCCAGCAGAAAGAACAGGCGGCGGCGCAGGTCGCCGTACTTGCCTGTCTTCGCGAGTTGCGTTGCTCCAGTGGCCACTCTTGAATAACCTCTTGTGCCCAGTGCTGCCCGATCAGGCGATCGAGCCGCCCGCGGCCTCGATCGCCGCCCTGGCACCCGCCGTGGCGCCGACGCCGGTCAGCTTGACGGCGCGCGTGAGCTCGCCGGTCTTGATGACCTTGACCACGCGCGCCATCTGGCGCACCAGGCCGGCCTGCTTGAGCGTCAGCAGGTTCACCTCGTCCACGCCCAGGCGCTCCAGGTCGGCCAGGGTGATCTCGGCGTTGTACTTGAGCGTCGTCGACTTGAAGCCGCGCTTGGGCAGGCGACGCTGCAGCGGCATCTGGCCGCCCTCGAAGCCGATCTTGTGAAAGCCGCCGGTGCGCGATTTCTGGCCCTTGTGGCCACGGCCACCGGTCTTGCCCAGGCTCGAGCCGATGCCGCGCCCGAGGCGCCGGCGCTCACGCCGGGCGCCCGTTGCGGGCTTGATGCTGTTGAGTTCCATGACGGTACCTTCCTCAGACGATCCTGACCAGGTAGTCGATCTTGTTGATCATGCCGCGCACCG
>CAYRHV010000469.1:0-2168 GCA_964424045.1 uncultured Ottowia sp.
CTGGCCAGCGAGGCCTTTGCCCGCTACGGCGCGGGCGGTGCCGTGCGCAAGGTGGTGGTGGTGCCTGGGCGCCTGGTCAACGTGGTGGTGGCCTGACGCGCATGGCCTGCACGCGTCGTGCCGTGGTCCTGGCCGCCAGCGCGCTGCCGCTGGCGGGCTGCGGCTTTGCCCTGCGCCGGGCGCCGCAGTTTGGTTTCCACAGCATCTATCTGGCACTGCCGGCCGGCTCCGCGCTGGGCACGGAGCTGCGTCGGCAGTTGCAGGGCGCCGGCAACCTCGAGCTCATTGGCGATGCGGCACGGCGCGCCGAGGCCGATGTGGTGCTGGAAAGCGGCGGCGAGCAGCGCGAGCGCATCGTGGTCAGCCGCACCGCCACCGGCGAGGTGCGTGAATTCACGCTGCGCCTGCGGTTTGCCTTTCGTGTGCGCACGCCCGCGGGCCGCGAGCTGCTGCCCGAGACCACGATCGTGCGCGAGATCGACCAGAGCTATGCCGAATCCGAGGCGCTGTCCAAGGAGCAGGAGGCGCAGATGCTGTATCAGGACCTGCAGTCCGACATCGTGCAGCAGGTGATCCGGCGCCTGGCGGCGATCCACACATGAGCGCCGCGCGCCGATCCACGCGGTACGTCCGGCGGCGCGGCGCGCGCGGGGAGGCCTGAGGTGCAGCTTGCGCTCGCCCGGCTGGCCGGCCACCTGCGGCAGGAACTGCGTCCGCTCTACGTGCTGCACGGCGACGAGGCGCTGCTGGTGCAGGAGGCGGCCGATGCGATCCGGGCCGCGGCGCGCCTGCAGGGCTACACCGAGCGCAGCGTGCACACGGCGACCGGCGCGCACTTCGACTGGAGCACGGTGCTGGCGGCCGGCGGCAGCCTGAGCCTGTTTGCCGAGCGCCAGATCGTCGAGGTCCGTATTCCGTCGGGCAAGCCGGGCCGCGACGGCAGCGCGGCGCTGCAGCAGATCGCGCAGGGCGCCGCCGGCAACGACAGCATGCTGACCCTGGTGCTGCTGCCGCGGCTGGACAAGGCAACGCGCAGCGGGGCCTGGTTTTCCGCTCTCGATGGCGCCGGCGTGTCGGTGCAGATCGATCGCGTCGAACGCGCCGGCCTGCCGGCCTGGATCGCCCAGCGCCTGGCGGCGCAGGGCCAGCGCGTCGAGGCCGGCGAGGCCGGCCAGCGCACGCTGCAGTTCTTCGCTGACCGGGTCGAGGGCAATCTGCTGGCGGCACACCAGGAAATCGTCAAGCTCGGCCTGCTGCATCCGGCCGGCGAGCTGAGCTTCGAGCAGGTCGAGGCGGCGGTGCTCAACGTCGCGCGCTACGACGTCTTCAAGCTCTCGGAAGCGGTGCTGGCCGGGCGGCGCGAGCGCGTGCAGCGCATGCTGGACGGCCTGCAGGCCGAGGGTGAGGCCCCGGTGCTGGTGCACTACGCGCTGGCCGAAGACATCCGGGCCCTGGTGCGCGTCAAGGACGCGCTGGCGCAGGGCCGTCCCCTGCCGCTGGCCTTGCGCGAGCAGCGCATCTGGGGCCTGCGCGAACGCCTGTTCGAGCGCGTGCTGCCGCGCCTCACCGAGCTGCAGCTGGCCGGCCTGCTGCATGCCGCGCACCAGGTCGACGGCATCGTCAAGGGCCTGGAACATCCCGGCTGGCCGCGCGATCCCTGGCAGGCCCTGCACCGGCTGGCCCAGGGGCTGTGCGGCGCCTGCGCCGTGTCCTGACGCGCCGCATGGCGCGGGCAACGGCGCTGACGCGCCCGATGGGGCTTTTTGGGACAATGACGCCATGAACGTCGTCAACGTGGTCGAGACCATGCGCCTGCTGGGCGTGCAGGCGCGCGAGGCTTCGCGTGCCATGGCGCGCTCCGGCGCTGCGGTGCGCAACCAGGCCCTGCGCGCGCTGGCGCGCCTGCTGCGCGAACAGATGCAGCCGCTGCAGGCGGCCAACCAGCGGGACCTGGTGCGCGCCGAGGCCGCTGGCCTGGCGGCGCCGCTGCTGGACCGCCTGAAGCTGACGCCGCAGATCATCGAGACCTGCGCCCTGGGCTGCGAACAGCTGGCCGCCATGCCCGACATCATCGGCGACGTGATCGGCCTCAAGCAGCAGGAGAGCGGCATTCGCGTCGGCCAGATGCGGGTGCCGATCGGGGTCTTCGGCATGATCTACGAGAGCCG
>CAYRHV010000470.1:0-2162 GCA_964424045.1 uncultured Ottowia sp.
GCGCCGTGGTCTGATCCGTCATTGCGAGTCGCCGCAGGCGACGCGGCAATCCAGTGCTGCGGCTCGATGTGTCGCCTACGTCAGAGCCAGCGCACGAGCGGTGCCAGGAAGACGCGGCGGCCGAGGGTCAGGCGTCGGACTGGATCGCCACGCGGCTGCGCCGCTCGCGATGACGGCGTGGGGTGGCGGATTGCAGTGCGGGTGGGTATCGGCGCGGCGCTTCAACCCGTCATTGCGAGTCGCCGCAGGCGACGTGGCAATCCAGTGCTGCGGCCCGACGCATCACCTGGATTTGAGTCAGCGCACGGACTGCGTCACAAGGATGCGGCGCCATGCGGACAGCCATCTGGTTTCTTCGCTGTAAAAAGGCCCGGGGAGACTGCAGTCCGATTGCACTCATGAGGTGCAGCACTTAAAATGTGCGCAAGATTGGATGGAGTGTCGTGCCATGAGTGCCAACATCACCTTGCGCCTGAGCGAGCAGACCCTGCGCCGGGTCCGGCATCTGGCGGTGGAGCGCAACACCTCGGTGTCGGCCTGGGTCGGGGATCTGGTGACGCGCGCAGTGGACGAGCTTGACGGCTTCGAGCCGGCGCGCCGGCGCGCGCTGCGGGCCATGGACGACCCGGTTCGCGTGCCTGACGCCAGCATGCTCGAACGGGGGCAGGCCCACGAGCGTGAAGGGTCGTCGTGTGAACGCTGAAGTCTTCGTCGACACCAACATCCTCTACTACGCCAACACGCAATCGGAGGATCCGCGTCACGCACGGGCGCGCGAATGCGTGCGCGGGCTGTGGGCCGGGCCCGGCCGTGCCGCGGTCAGCGTTCAGGTGCTGCAGGAACTGCACGTCAATCTGGTGCGCAAGGCCGGGTTGGCGCCGGCGCAGTCGGCGGCGCGCGTGAGCCACTACCTGGCCTGGTCGGTGGTGGACAACGACCGGCTACTGCTGGGAGCGGCCTTTGACGTGCAGCAGCGCTGGGGCCTGAGCTTCTGGGACAGCCTGATCGTTGCCGCGGCCATGCGCTGCGGTGCGCGCAGCCTGTGGTCGGAGGATTTGTCGGCCGGGCAGCGGTTCGGGGATGTGGTGGTGGTCGATCCCTTGCGGCAGGAGGGTGGTGGGTCGGCGTGACTGGGGTTGGTCAGGTGCACGGGCTGTTCCGGGAGGATGCGGCGGCGGGGAAGTCGGGCGCCGCACTGGATTGCCACGCGGCTGCGCCGCTCGCGATGACGGGTGGTGGTGTGAGTGGTGATGCGGATGGATGCCGGCGCGGCGTCTCAACCCGTCATTGCGAGTCGCCGCAGGCGACGCGGCAATCCAGTCAGCGCCCGATCCTGGCTCAAGGCCTGACCTGGCCGCGGGCCGGGCGAAACACCTGCGCATCCTCGTAGAACCCTGGCGCCTCGTTGCCCGGCCACCAACCGGGCACGCCAAGCAGCGGCAGGGCGGCAAAGGGCTTGTCGGCCAGGCGCTCGGGCCCGAGGTCGTGCGCCAGCCAGTCGTCGAGCGCCTGCAGGTTGCCGGTCGGCTCGAAGGCGGGCGCCACGCGCCAGACGTGGGCGGTGATCGACTTGTAGGGGGTGACGAGCTTTTCCAGCGCGCCGTGGCCGAACACCAGCAGGCGCGCTTCCCGCCACAGCGGCCGCAGCGGGCCGAACAGGGCCTGCCAGCGGCGCTGGCGCAGCGCGTCCCAGAGCGCGTCCGGGGCGTGCAGCAGCAGGGCGTTCTCGTCGAACAGGGTGGCGGCGTCGCGCACCGGGCCGCGCGTGGCACCGATGCCGCGGCGCGCGATCTCGGCCGCCTGCAGCGCGTTCAGCCGCGCCTTGGCGCGCGGCAGGCGCAGCCAGACCAGGCCGTTGAAGGCGTCGTGCAGGTTGTCGCGGGTCGGCACGCTGCGCTGCTCGAAGATGTGGGCCTCGTAGGCGGCGCCGAGCGGCAGCGCGGACTGGGGCGCGAAGCGCACCGGCAGGCCGGGCGGGGCGGCGGTGTTGAGCGCTCGCGCGACGGCGCCGGTGGCGCCAGCGTGGGTCTGCAGGCCCTGCCAGACCGGCTCGCCGACGCCGCGCCAGGGCGCGAACCAGGGCATCGGCCAGTGCGGCTGCGGCAGCGGATCGACGGCTTTGGGCTCCATCGCCCGCCATGGTGCCACGACGACCCCACTGG
>CAYRHV010000471.1:0-2142 GCA_964424045.1 uncultured Ottowia sp.
GGGTCGACAGCACCAGGTGGCCGGTCTGCGCCGCCTTGATCGCGATGTCGGCGGTTTCCAGGTCGCGGATCTCGCCCACCATGATGACGTCCGGGTCCTGGCGCAGGAAGGCGCGCAGCGCGACGGCAAAGGTCAGGCCGGCCTTCTCGTTGACGTTGACCTGGTTCACGCCGGGCATGTTGATTTCCGACGGGTCCTCGGCGGTCGAGATGTTGATGCCGGGCTTGTTCAGCAGGTTCAGGCAGGTGTAGAGCGAGACCGTCTTGCCCGAGCCGGTGGGACCGGTCACCAGGATCATGCCGTAGGGCCGCTCGATGGCCTTCAGCAGGCGTCCCTTTTCCTCCGCGTCGTAGCCGAGCGCGTCGATGCCCATCCGGGCGCTGCTCGGGTCCAGGATCCGGATCACGATCTTCTCGCCGAACAGCGTCGGCAGGGTCGAGACGCGGAAGTCGATCACGCGGTCGTGGCCGATCTTCAGCTTCATGCGCCCGTCCTGCGGGACGCGCTTCTCGGAGATGTCCAGGCGCGAGATCACCTTGATGCGCGAGGCCAGCTTCTCCTTGATGGCCACGGGCGGCGTCACGATTTCCTGCAATTCGCCGTCGATGCGAAAGCGCACGCGGTAGTTGTGCTCGTAGGGCTCGAAGTGCAGGTCCGAGGCGCGCATGTTGATGGCGTCGATCAGCACCTTGTGCAGGAACTTGACGACCGGCGCGTCCTCGACGTCGGCCTGCGCCCCGTTGTCGGCCTCCTCGGGCGCCGCGTCCGAGCTGAGCGAGGCCTCGTCGAACTCGAAGTCCTGGCCGATGATCGAGTCCATCGACTCGGTCGCCGACCGGGTGTGGGTCTTGACCAGCTGGGACAGCTTGTCGTATTCGCCGATCACCCATTCGACCCCGCTCTGGGTGACGAACTTGATCTTCTCGGCCGCCTCGTGGTCGGACGGATCGGCCGTGACCACGACCAGCCGGCCGCTGCGCTTGCCCAGCGCCAGCAGGTGGTACTTCTGCGCTAGGTTGAGGTCGATCAGGTCGGTCGGCAGCTGCTCGGGGTCGAGCGCCTCGACGTCGATCAGGGGCGCCGAAAACGCCTGGGCCAGGGTGTGCGCCAGTTCGCTGGCCGAGACCGCGCCGGACTCGATCAGCTCCGGGATGAAGGGGCGCCGGCTGGCGACCGCCTTGCGGTAGGCGTCCTCGGCCGACTTCTGGCTCAGCTTGCCGGCCATGACCAGCACGCGACCGACCCCTGGCAGTGCCAGTGCGGCGGATTCCCTGGTCAAGGTGGATTCGGAGACGGCCATCGGGCAAGCACTCAAACAAACACGAAAATCTTAACGATCATCGCTGAAGAGTGAGCAGATGTAAATGTCCGGAGTCCTCGAATGTGTGCCGCAATCAACACATTCGGCGGCAAATGTGGACCATCCGCGCGCCGGAAGGAAAAATCTGGTCGGGGTGAGAGGATTCGAACCTCCGGCCTCTACGTCCCGAACGTAGCGCTCTACCAGGCTAAGCTACACCCCGATGGGCCCGTCATCGCCAGATCACGAGCGCCGCTCCAGCAGCTGAGCGGGCAATTCTAGCAAACTCTCGGTATAGGTATTCATGGGCAGGACGCGCAGGGCGTCGATCGCGCGTTGCGCCTGCTCGCCTGCTGCAGCCCGCGTCGCCTCGAGCGCGCCGCAACGCTGCACGATGGCCAGGATCGTCTGCAGCTGGCTGGTGTTGCCCGATTCGATGGCATCGCGCACCAGGGCCGCGTCGGCCGCATCGGCGTTGCGCATCGCCAGGATCAGGGGCAGGGTGACCTTGCCCTCGCGCAGATCGTCACCCAGGTTCTTGCCCAGCCGGGCTGCTTCGCCGTCGTAGTCCAGCACGTCGTCGATGACCTGGAAGGCGGTTCCCAGCGACTGGCCGTATTCGGCGCAGGCGGCCTCGATCTCGGGCGAACTGCCCGCCAGCACCGCAGCCAGCCGGCAGCTGGCCTCGAACAGCTTGGCGGTCTTGGAGCGCACGACGTTCAGGTAGGCGGCCTCGTCGAGCGAGGCGTCGCGGATGTTCATCAGCTGCAGCACCTCGCCCTCGGCAATCACGTTGGTGGCGTCGGCCAGGATCTGCATCACGCGCATGCTGCCGGTCTCGA
>CAYRHV010000472.1:0-2140 GCA_964424045.1 uncultured Ottowia sp.
TCACCGGCAGCCGCCAGCGCCTGGCCGGCAACACCGCGCTGGCGCGCTCGATCCGGCACCGCTTTCCCTACATCGACCCGCTGCACCACCTGCAGGTCGAGCTGCTGCGCCGCTGGCGCGCCGGCCAGGACGACGACCGCGTGCAGACCGGCATCCACCTGTGCATCAACGGCATCTCGGCAGGGCTGCGCAATACCGGGTAGGCCGGTCGGCCGTGCCGGGCGACTTCGACGAAAATCCCCTGACGCGCAGGCCGACCCCGCAAGCCCCGGAACCAGCCAGCGCCCGACAGCGGCAGCACCCGCCCAGGAGTCCGACGATGAGCATGGCCCCGGCACGGGAAACTCGGTCCGCGCAGACAGCGGCCCGGAGCGCGGTGATCGCCGCGCGGCGGCCTGACGCGAGTCCGCCACCATGAGCCAGGCCGCCATGCCGGCGCGGCTGGCCACGCTCTTCAACCTGCGCCCCGGCGAAGTGCGCCCGGTGCTGCTGGCCGGTCTGTTCTTCTTCTGCGTGCTGACGGCGCTGATGGTGCTGCGCCCGGCGCGCGACGCGCTGGGCATGCAGCGCGGCATCGAGACCGTGCGCTGGCTGTTCGTGGGCACCGCCTTCGTGACCCTGCTGGCCAACCCGGTGTTCGGCTGGCTGGTCAGCCGCCTGCCGCGGCTGCGCTTCATCGCAGCGACCTACCTGTTCCTCGCGCTGTGCCTGGCCGGCTTCTACCTGCTCCTGGTGTTTGCGCCGGCCGCCATCGGCAGCGCCAGCGGCCAGGTGTTCTACGTCTGGTACAGCGTCTCCAACCTGTTCGCCACCATGCTGTTCTGGGCCCTGATGGCCGATTGCTTCACGCTCGCGCAAGGCAAGCGCGTGTTTGCGCTGATCTCGGTCGGCGGCACCCTGGGCGCGATCTTCGGGCCCTGGCTGGCCTCGGTCCTGGCCCGGTCCATCGGCACCCCGGCGCTGCTGCTGGTCTCGGCCGGCTTCCTGCTGCTGGCGCTGGCTGCGGCGTGGGCCGTGGCCGGCAGCCGGCCACTCGCAGCGGTGTCGGCGGGCGCGCCGGACCGGACCGTCATCGGCGGCAGCGCCTGGCAGGGCCTGAAGGCCGTGTTCGGCTCGCGCTACCTGCTGGGCATCGCGGCCTACGTGATCCTGATGACGGTGTTGGCCACCCTGCTCTACTTCACCCGGCTGCAGATGGTGGCGGCGCTGGGCGAGGACGTGGACCTGCGTACCACCGTGTTCGCGCGCATCGACCTGATCGCCCAGGCCGCCACCCTGCTCCTGCAGACGCTGGTCGCCGGCCGGGTGATGCGGCGGCTGGGCGTGCACGTGACGTTGATGCTGCTGCCGCTCACCGTGGCCCTGGGCTTCATCGGCCTGGCCCTGGTCGGCTCGCTGGCAGCCCTGATCGTGTTCCAGGCCGCCTTCAGCGCCGTGCAGCGGGCGTTTGCCCGGCCCGCGCGCGAGACCCTCTACACCGTGGTCAGTCGCGAGGACAAGTACAAGTCCAAGGCCTTCATCGACACCTTCGGCTATCGCGGCGGCGACGTGGTCGGCGCCCAGGTCGAGGGCCTGCTGCGGCAGCTCGGCCTCGGCCTGGCCGGCCTGGCCAGCGCCGCCGTTCCGTTGGCGCTGGCCTGGGCCGCGCTCGGGCTGTGGCTGGGCCGCGCCCAGCAGCGCATCGCCGCCACGCGCGACCCCAGCGCCGATCCCGGGCCGCAGCCGGCCCCGCAGCCACCTCTCGTGAACAGGAGCCCCTCATGATTTCCCGACGCGACTACCTGAAGCTGTGCACCGCCGCCGGCCTCGCCACCAGCCCGCAGCTGGCGCTGGCCGCCACCGACCCGCGCCCCCTGATCAGTCGCGAGATTCCGGGCACCGGCGAGCAGTTGCCGGTGGTCGGCCTCGGCAGCTCGGCCTCGTTCGCGCGCCTGGCGGATGCCGGTGACGTGGCCGGCGTGCGCGACGTGCTGCAGGCCCTGGTGCGCGAGGGCGGCAAGGTGTTCGACACCGCGCCCAGCTACGGCACGGCCGAAGCGGTGGCGGCGCAGGTCGCGCGCGAGGCCGGCCTGGGCGCCCGGCTTTTCTGGGCCACCAAGGTGAACGTCGCCGGCTACGGCGGCGGCCACGCCGACGTGGC
>CAYRHV010000473.1:0-2137 GCA_964424045.1 uncultured Ottowia sp.
GCATGCAGGTCGCCCAGGCGCGCCGCCAGCAGCTCCACCGCCTGGCGGATGCCGCGCGGTTGATCGATGCTGCACTGCTCGCTGATCGACAGGTGCATCGACAGGTGCAGGAAGGGGTTGCCGCCCACCGCGCCGCTGCCGTAGTCGCGCGCCACCGCGGCCTCGACGTCTTCCAGCTCGGCGTGCCACTCGGGGTGTTCGGCGACCCAGCCGGCGGCCAGCTGCTCGATCGCCTGCAGCGACTGGTCCGTGCGCGACTTGGCCCAGGCGTCGCAGAAGAAACGCCGCACCTCTTCCTGTGTGGGAGCGAACATGGTGGCCGGAGCGTAGCACGGCGCTCCTGCCGCGCCCCGCATCGGCGCGAAGGCCCGCATCCGGGGCGGGCCTTGCGCCGGATGTGCGCTCAGGCAGCTTCGCCTTCAAGATGACAAATGACTCGCCTGGTCATTTGTCATGCCGGCGTCAGCCGGTGTCATTCGTCATGCTTTTGAACGCAACGAGGTATCAGACGGTCAGTCCGAGCTGCTGCAGGCAGTCGGCGACGGCCTGCCGCTCGGCGCCGTCCAGGCTGCGCAGCGGCAGCGGCAGGCAGGGGTGCTGCACCAGGCCGAGCAGCTCGGCTGCGGTGGCGATCACGCGCAGGCTGCCGCCGTGGCGGGCAAACAGCGTCCACAGCGGATCCAGGTCCTGCGACAGCCGCACGGCCTGCTGGGCCCGACCGGCCCGGGCCTGGCGCATGAGCGCCAGCGTCGGCTCGGGAAACAGGCCGCCGAGCGCCGAATACCAGGCCTCGCAACCGGCGTTCAGGCCGGTTGCCGCGCTGGCGTCGCCGCTGATGCCCAGGCTGACGCGGGCCGGAATCAGCGCCCGCAGGCGCTGCACCCGCTCGCGTGCCCGGGCCGGGTCGGCCGGCACCGGCGGCAGCTTGATCGAGCGCACGGCGGGCAGCGCCGCGATGCGTGCGTGCAGTTCGTCGCTGAAGCTGAACTGCGTCGTGGCCGGGTTGTCGTAGACGCACAGCGGCACCGACAGTTCGCGCGCGACCGCTTCGTAGAGGCCGAACACCTCGTCGTCGTGCAGCTTCTGGTAGGACACCGGCGCCAGCAGCACGGCGGCGGCGCCGGCGCGCTGCGCGTCCTGCGCCAGTTCCAGCACCGCGTCCGTGCGCAGCGCGCCGATGCCGACCAGCACCGGGATGCCCTCCGCGTGCTGCACCGCGAGCGCGGCGATGCGCGCGCGCTCGGCGCGCGTCAGATAGGCGTAGCTGCCGGTGGAGCCGAGCACGCCGATGGAGTCGACGCGCGCCGCCACCAGGCGTTGCATCAGGCCGGTGAAGGCCGCCTCGTCGACGGCCTGCTCGTTCAGGGGCGTGAGGGGGAATGCGCTGAGACCGACAAACATGGCAGGGGTGCAAATGAACGGGGATGCGGGATGGCTTACTGGTGGCGCCAGCCGGGCACGGTCCAGTTGCGGTAGACCGACAGCAGCCGCGCTCCGGCGGTCACGGCCACCGTGATCGTCAGTGCCAGCTCGTGCGACCAGGCGAGCCGCTCCAGGCCGACCAGCAGCCAGCCGCCGGCGAACGACCACAGCGCGTAGGGTCGGTGATCGGCCAGCGCGCGCGGGATCTCGTTGCACAGCATGTCGCGGATCACGCCGCCGAAGGTGGCCGTGATGACGCCCATCAGCACGGCGATCAGGGCCGGCTGGCCCAGCGCCAGCGCCAGGTCGGCGCCGACCGCGGTGAACAGGCCCAGGCCCAGCGCGTCCGGCCACAGGATGGCGCGCTCGGTGGGCGCCAGATGGCGCTGGCGCATGAAGCCGATCGCCAGCACGCACAGCACCAGCAGCGCCCACACGTATTCGATCTGCTGCACCCAGAAGAACGGTCGCTGGTCCAGCAGCAGGTCGCGCAGCGTGCCGCCGCCGAAGGCCGCGGCAAAGGCGACCACGCACACGCCCACCGCGTCCAGGCGCTTGCGCGCCGCCTCGATCACGCCCGAGAGCGCGAACGCCAGCGTGGCCGCGGCTTCCAGCGCGATGCGCATCCGGTGGTCCCAGAGCACGGGCAGGGTGGCGGGCAGGTCCATGGTGGGCGGGGTGTGGCGGTTGCGCGGTCGCGTTCGACCGGGGGCGA
>CAYRHV010000474.1:0-2136 GCA_964424045.1 uncultured Ottowia sp.
GGGGACTCATAATCCCTTGGTCGCTGGTTCGAATCCAGCACGCCCTACCAGGATTTCAAGGTATAATTTGCGGCTTCGCGCGGCTGTAGCTCAGTTGGATAGAGTACTTGGCTACGAACCAAGGGGTCGTGGGTTCGAATCCTGCCAGCCGCGCCATCGATTCGGGAAAGCCTCGCAAATGAATGTTTGCGAGGCTTTTTCACTGCAGGAGCGGCATCCATGTTCACGGGCATCATCACGGCCGTCGGTCGCATCGTCGAGGTGCGCGCGCTGGGCGAGAGCAGCGCGCACGGCCGGCAACTGCTCATCGAGACCCCGGCCGGCTACCTGGACGACGTCGGCCTGGGCGACAGCATCGCCATCAACGGCGCCTGCATGACGGCGACCGCCATCGACGCGGCGGCCGGTCGCTTCGCCATCGACATCTCGGCCGAGTCGCTGGCACGCACCGCCGGGCTGGACCAGGCCGGGCCGGTGAACCTGGAGAAGGCGCTGCGCGCCGGCGACCGACTGGGCGGACACATCGTCTCGGGCCATGTCGACGGCACGGGCACGGTGACGCACTTTGCCCCGGTCGGCGAAAGCTGGCTGCTGGGCGTGCTGGCGCCGCGCGAGCTGGCGCGCTACCTGGCGTACAAGGGCTCGGTGGCGGTCAATGGCGTCAGCCTGACGGTGAACCGCGTCGAGGACCAGGCCGACGGCTGCGAGTTCAGCATCAACCTGATTCCGCACACGGTGCAGCACACGGCGCTGCACACGCTGGCGCCGGGCAGCCGGGTCAACCTGGAGATCGACCTGATCGCGCGCTACGTCGAGCGCATGCTGGCCGGCGCGCCGGACGCGGCCTGAGCAGCGGGCGCCGGGGCGCTCCCTACAATCGCCCCTCATGCAAGTTCATCTCGGCATCTTCAAGGCCTACGACATTCGCGGCACCACGCCGACGACGCTGAACGAGGCGGTGGCCGAGGCCCTGGGCCTGGCTTTCGGCACCCAGGCGCTGGCGCTGGGCGAGCGCGTGGTGGCGGTGGGGCGCGACGGGCGTCTCTCCGGCCCGGCATTGTCCGCGGCCCTGATGCGCGGCCTGGTGGCGGCCGGCGTGGAGGTGATCGACATCGGCATGGGAACCACGCCGATGCTGTATTTCGCCGCCAGCACCCTGTGCGCCAGCGGCATCCAGGTCACCGGCAGCCACAACCCGCGCGACGACAACGGTTTCAAGATGGTGCTGGCCGGGCGCGCCATCCACGGCGAGGATATTCAGGCGCTGCGCTGCATGATGGAGGATGAGGGCTGGCAGCGCCGCGCCGGCGGCTCGCTGCGCCGGCACGACGTGCTGCCGGCGTATCGGGAACGCATCGCCGGCGACATCCGCCTGGTGCGGCCGATGAAGATCGTGGTCGACGCCGGCAATGGCGTGGCGGGCGCCTCGGCGCCGGGCGTGTTCCGGGCCATCGGCTGCGAGGTGGTGGAGCTGTTCACCGAGGTCGATGGTTCGTTTCCGAACCACCACCCGGACCCGAGCAAGCCGGAGAACCTGCGCGACGTGATCGCTGCGCTGCAGCAAACTGATGCCGAGCTCGGCCTGGCCTTCGACGGCGACGGGGATCGCCTGGGCATCGTGACCCGGGACGGGCAGACCATCTTCCCGGACCGGCAGCTGATGCTGTTCGCGCAGGACGTGCTGGCTCGCGTGCCGGGCGCCACCATCGTCTACGACGTCAAGTGCACGCAGCAGCTGGCGCCGGCGATTCGCGCCGCCGGCGGCGTGCCGCAGATCTACCGCACCGGGCATTCGCTCATCAAGGCCTACATGCGGGAGATCGGCGCGCCGCTGGGCGGCGAGATGAGCGGCCACATCTTCTTCCAGGAGCGCTGGTACGGCTTTGACGACGGCACCTATGCCGGCTGCCGCCTGCTGGAGATCCTGAGCCGCCATGCCGACTCGAACGCGGTGCTGCATGCCCTGCCGCAAAGCTGCGCCACGCCCGAGCTGAACGTGGCCTGCGCCGAGGGCGAACCGCATCGCCTGGCGGCCGAACTGCAGGCGCTGGCGCCGACGGTGTTTGGCGCGGATGCCGAGATCTCGACCATCGACGGCCTGCGCGTGGACTGGGCCGACGGCTTCGGCCTGATCCG
>CAYRHV010000475.1:0-2126 GCA_964424045.1 uncultured Ottowia sp.
CGCGCGAGGTGCCGCTGACCAGCTCGATCACGCCCTTGCGTGCCAGCGCCTGCAGGTGCTCTTCGGCCGCGTTGGCGGAGCGAAAGCCCAGCTCGGTCGCGATCTCGGCGCGCGTGGGGGGCGCGCCGGTGTGGGCGATGGCGCGCTGCACCAGTTCCAGCACCTGTTGCTGGCGGGCGGTGAGTTTGGGTGTGTCGCTCATATCGGCACCTGTGTGAATATCCAGTCACTGTATTTTTCAACAGTTTTCGATTTCACGCAAGTGCCGCGCGCCACGGCGCGCCCAGGCTGTTCAGCGCGCGCCGATGAGGGCGAAGTCGCGCATCACGTTCAGATGAGCCTGACGCATGCTGGTCGAGGGCTCGGCCTGCAGGCGGCTGACCAGCACCACGGCGATCCAGGCGAACACGAAGCCCGGCACGATCTCGTACAGGCCGAGCCAGCCGAACTGCTTCCACACCAGCACCGTGACGGCGCCGACGATGATGCCGGCCAGCGCGCCGCCGCGCGTCATGCGCTCCCAGAACAGCGACAGGATGATGACCGGGCCGAAGGCGGCGCCAAAGCCGGCCCAGGCGTAGCTCACCATGCCCAGCACCCTGGACTCGGGGTTGGCGGCCAGGACGATGGCGATCAGGGCCACCAGCAGCACCATGGCGCGACCGACCCAGACCAGCTCGCGCTGGCTGGCGTGCGGACGCAGGAACGGGCGGTAGAGGTCTTCGGTCAGCGCGCTCGAGCAGACCAGCAGCTGGCACGACAGCGTGCTCATCACGGCGGCCAGGATGGCGGCCAGCAGGGCGCCGGCGATCCAGGGGTTGAACAGCTGCTTGGCGATCTCCATGAACACGGTTTCGCCGTTGGCGTTGACCGCCGCCGCGCCGCCGCTGTTCAGTGCGAAGTAGGGGATGCCGACGAAGCCCACCGCCACCGCGCCGGCCAGGCACAGGATCATCCAGGTCATGCCGATGCGCCGCGCGCTCGGGATGGCTTCGACCGAGGAGGCGGCCATGAAGCGCACCAGGATGTGCGGCTGGCCGAAGTAGCCCAGGCCCCAGGCCAGCAGCGAGACGATGCCGACGAAGCTCGCGCCCTGCAGCAGGTTGAACTTCTCGGGCGCGACGATGGCGTGCAGGTCCTGCGCCGGCGCGAGCTGGCCCTGCAGCGCCAGCCAGGCCATCACCGGCGCCAGGATCAGTGCCGTGATCATCATCGAGGCCTGGATGGTGTCGGTCCAGCTCACCGCCAGGAAGCCGCCGATCAGCACGTAGACGATGGTGCAGGCCGCGCCCACCCACAGCGCGACGCCGTAGGGCATGCCGAACATGTTCTCGAACAGGCGCGCGCCGGCCACCACGCCGGAGGCGCAGTAGAGCGTGAAGAACACCAGGATCACCAGCGCCGTGACCACGCGCAGCAGCTTGGAGTGGTCCTCGAAGCGGTTGCTGAAGTAGTCGGGCAGGGTCAAGGCGTTGCCGGCGCGTTCGGTGTAGTGGCGCAGGCGCGCCGCCACCAGGCGCCAGTTCAGGTAGGCGCCGATGATCAGGCCGATGGCGATCCAGGACTCGGACAGGCCCGAGACGTAGACCGCGCCCGGCAGGCCCATCAGCAGCCAGCCGCTCATGTCGGAGGCGCCGGCCGACAGCGCGGTGACGAAGCTGCCCAGGCTGCGGCCGCCCAGGATGTAGTCCGACAGGTTCTTGGTGCCCAGCCAGCCGAGCGCGCCGATGCCGAGCATGGCGACCAGGTAGATGGCGAACATGATCGCCGTGGGGTCGTTCCAGTGAAATTGCATGGGGGTCCTCTGTTGAAAAGGTTTGGTCCAGCGGAACAACGGCTGGGTTGCGAAGGAAAAATCCGCCTCCGCGTGCGGGAGGCTGGAACTGCCGGAGACGGGCCGAAGCGTCGCCCTCATGCCGATCTGCATTCAAAAATATGACAAACGGCGCCGGGCGGTGCCCGCCTGGCCCACGACGCTGCAGTCATCGAAGCGCAGCGAGGTCATTCGTCATTTGTCATTTCGAACGCAAGTTCGGTTCAGGCCATGGTCATGAGCTGGGCATTGCCGCCAGCGGCCGCCGTGTTGGTGCTGATCGACTGCTCGTGCAGCAGCGCCGCCAGCTCGT
>CAYRHV010000476.1:0-2116 GCA_964424045.1 uncultured Ottowia sp.
CACGGCGTTCTCGCCGTCAAGGGCGGCGCGCGCCATGCGCGCTTGCGTCCTGGCGGCCGTCTGCGACCCCTGACTGCTTGCGCTGCGCCGTGCTGGCACCGGTTCCGGGCAATTCCGCCCGAGCAACCGGAGCACGATCATGTCGCAACTGACCCTCACTCTCGACACCCCGCTGATGGTGCGCGATGGCCGTGGGCGCTATCGGCTGGCGGACGCCGACCAGATTCTGGAAGCCGCGCGCCAGGTCATCGAACAGAAGATGCAGCGCGGCGAGGCGTTCACTTCGCCGGAGGCGGTGAAGGACTACCTGCGCGCCAAGCTGGCCGGCTTCGAGCACGAAGTCTTCGCGGTGTTGTTCCTCGACACGCGCCATCGGCTGATCGACTACGTGGAGATGTTCCGCGGCACGATCGACGCCGCCGAGGTGCATCCGCGCGAGGTGGTGAAGCAGGCGCTGCGGCTCAATGCGGCGGCGGTCATCGTTTCGCACAACCATCCGAGCGGAAACTCCGAGCCGAGCGCGGCCGACAAGGCGATGACCTCGCAGCTTCGGCAGGCGCTGGCGCTGGTGGACATTCGCACGCTGGATCACGTCATCGTTGCGGGGACTCGCACCACGTCATTCGCCGAACGCGGCCTGCTTTGACCATTGGGGGCTTCGGCCCCCTTTTTGCTGCGCCCGGCGGCGCAACTCCGGCCCTCGCGGGCCTGCGCGTGCTGCGCACTTGCCGAAAACCCGGGTGCGTGGAGGTGCGAGGGAGGCGGTCTTGCTGTTCCCTTCATCGTGCCACGGCGTTCTCGCCGTCAAGGGCTGCGCGCCGATGGCGCTTGCGTCCTGGCGGCCGTCGTTGACCCCTGACTGCTTGCGCTGCGCCGTGCCCCGGAAGGGTCGGGCAATTCCGCCCGGCTTCCTTTCAGGAGTTCACCATGAACAACGCACTCATCACCGACGAGCAGCGCATCGTGTTGCTGGCCAACGGCCGCGAATCCTTGGAGAACCCGGACTTCGATCCGGCCCCCGTGGTCAAGCTGTTCACGCCGGACGCCGGCGCGACCTGGCTGCTGACCGAGATTGATCCCGATGACCACGACCACGCCTTTGGGCTGTGCGATTTGGGCCTGGGGATGCCGGAAATCGGCTGGGTCAGCCTGCAGGAGCTGGCGGCCGTGCGCGGGCGGCTCGGGTTGCCGGTCGAACGCGATCTGCACTTCCGTGCCGAGAAGCGCCTGAGTGCCTATGCGCGCGATGCGCGGCTGGCCGGGCGGATCATCGAATGATTTCGCGCGGGGCGTCGCAAGATGCCTCGTTCAAGGTTTCAGGAGATCCGGCAGGCAGTCGGCGAATGCCGGCTGGATCTTACTCACGGGCTTGGCCACGGCCTCGTCGCCGGTGAGGACTGCCATCGTCATGCCGGTCATGGTCGTCAGACCGTTCGAGCTGCGCAGTACCTGTAGCGCAAGATCGACCGGGAAGCCGTCGGCACTGCGCCGCAGTGGATGAATGCCGCCATGCACGAACGAGTTCATGCCGTGCCAGGTCACATCCTTGAAATGCGAAAGCATTTGGTGCGCAGCCGCCGGCGCGCCTTGTCCGACTCGCTTGCCGATCTGCTCAATCATTTCGCTGGCGCCAGGCAAGTTCTTGGCCGCCTGTTCGCTCTGCAGCGTCAGTGGCGCCAGCAGCTTGTCGATCGCTGCGTCGCTGGCTGCGTAGAGCAGCCACATTGCCCGCGTCAGGGCCTCGAACTGCAGGCGCATGAGGCCGACGGCGGACGAGGGTAGTCGCAGCGCCATCAATGCTCGCATCGCTGTTGCATGCTCCATAGCGACCAGGCACATGCCAAGAGCTGACTCGCCACGGGGCGATCCATCGAAATCGGCGTCGCCCAGTAGTTCATCCAGACGTTCGTGCAAGGCATTGGAGCGGTGGAGCATGTGCTCCAAACGATCGTCGTTGTTGATGATGGTTTCCTCCATAGAGGGATCGTAGGACAGTCGTGCGTCCCCGGCCAAGAAACATGGCCGGTCGCGCTGTCGTGCTGCGCATCGAGCCTCGCTACGCGAGTCTCGCCCCCTTCGGGCTTCCATCGTTCCCTCGCTCCGCTCGGCTGACGCC
>CAYRHV010000477.1:0-2113 GCA_964424045.1 uncultured Ottowia sp.
TCGCCGGCCTTGGCGCGCTTCTTGATGATGGCGAACATCAGCTCCTGCTTGCGCAGCCGGCTGGCGTTGTCGATTTCCAGCGCCTCGGCCTGCTTCAGCAGCTCGGAGACGTGCAGCACTTTGAGTTCGTTCAGGTGCATGGGCGTGTCGGATGCGGTTCGTCGCGCGGATCCTGCATCGGATCGGGCGATGGAAGAAGAGAGAGTCAGTCGATCGGGGGGAGGTGACACGGCCCGAGCAGGTCCGTGCGTCTGGCGCCCTGGGTGACAGGGCACTGGCTGGCGCTCACCAGCGCGCCAGCTGCTGGAAGCTGATTATGACAGCAAAACAAAACGCCGCGCGGATGCGCGGCGCGGCGGGTGGGGCCGTGCGACGGCGCTCAGGCCGCCAGCTGCTGGTCGATGAACTGCGCCAGCTGGGCCTTGGACAGGGCGCCGACCTTGGTCGCCAGCAGCTCGCCGCCCTTGAACACCATCAGCGTCGGGATGCCGCGGATGCCGTATTTGGCCGGAATGCTGCGGTTGTCGTCGACGTTGACCTTGGCGATCTGCAGCTTGCCCTGGTAGGTGCCGGCCAGTTCGTCCAGCGCCGGCGCGATGGCCTTGCAGGGGCCGCACCATTCGGCCCAGAAGTCCACCAGCACGGGCTTGTCCGACTTCAGGACTTCGGCTTCGAAAGAGCTGTCGCTCACGTGTTTGATCAGGTCGCTGGCCATGGGCAATCCTTGCAGAGAATCGTGCGATTGTGAACCGATAAAGTGGCGGTCATTGTGACAGAAAGCCGATGCCATTGCGGGCACTGCCATTTTTGCGGATCACTATGAACGCGATAGCTGAAGACGATGAGCTGGTGGGCGCCGACGCCGTGCCGGCCTCCTGGCGCCGGCTGCTGACCGAGGCCCGCCGCCAGTTGCACGAGCTGGCGGCGCACCCGGCGCGCAGCATCGTGCTGCTGCCCTACGCGCAGCTGCTGCCGCTGGCGGCCCGGTGGTGGGCGGCGCTGCATCCCGACAGCTTCGCGCCGCGCTTCGAGACCACGAAAAGCTGGGCCGCGCGCGTCGGCTGGTTCACGCCCGGGTCGACCGATATCGCCTTCGACCATGGCCGCGACCTGCTGACGGCTGCCGGCCTGCTCGAGGCCACCGGTCGCGGCAGCCAGCGCGCCCTGCTGACCCCCGCGCTGGTCGAGCAGGCCACGCAGCTGGCCCAGGTGGCGGCCAGCCTGCCGCCGACAATGCGGCCCGACTGGGCGCCGCGCGCCGCCGCCGTGCTGCCGGGGGCGGCCAGCAGCCCGTTCGAGTTCGAGGCCCTGCTGGCGCGCAGCGCCGTGGCCTGGGCCGCCAACTCGGCCTACGCGACCGACGTGCTGTTCGAATCCCACGCCGGTGCCGCGCTGGACGCGCTGCTGATCGTCGAGGGTCTGCAACCGGACCTGCTGGTGCAGAACCTGGCCGAGCACTACGCCGAGAAGGCCGTGGTGCTGCGGCTGCAGGACGAGGCGGTGGGCGGGCAACTGGCCCTGCACGCCTGCGCCGACGGCGCCGACGAGGCCGAGCGCGCCGCCGCCTGCGTGCTGCGCCACCTCGCGGCCGGCCGCGTGCCGGTGGCGCTGGTGGCCGCCGACCGCCTGCTGACGCGCCGCATCAGTGCCCTGCTGGCGACGCGCGGCGTCGCCCTGCGCGACGAGACCGGCTGGCGCCTGTCGACCACGCACGCCGCCGCGCGCCTGCTGGCCGCGCTGCACGCCGGCGCGCCCGGCGCCTCCACCGATGCGGTGCTGGACTGGCTCAAGCTGGCGCCGGCGTTCGACCCGGCCGCCTTGCGCACGCTGGAGCAGGCCCTGCGCCGGCGCGGCGTGCGCGGCTGGCTGCAGGCGCTGCAGCTGCGCCCGCACGACGCGCTGCTGCGCCAGGCTGAGGCGCTGCGCGCGCCGCTGGCGGCTTCGCGCCCGCTGTGCGACTGGCTGGCCGCCACGCGCACGCTGCTCGAAGACTGCGGCCTGTGGCCGCTGCTGGCGGCGGACGAGGCCGGCAGCGCCGTGATCGAGGCCCTGCGCCTGGACGGCGCGGGCCTGGCCGAGTGGCGCGACTGGTCGGCGGCGCGGCGCCGCGTCG
>CAYRHV010000478.1:0-2110 GCA_964424045.1 uncultured Ottowia sp.
GAGTGGGTCTATCGCCACGACCCGACGCGCATCGCGTTCTAATCCCCCTCGCGCGCCCGCTATACAAACGGCGGCCATGGCATCCAAGTCCAGCCCTACCCCTGTAGGGCTGGATGGTTGCCTAGCAGGCAGCAAGACTGCGCGCAATACGCACGACAGCCGCCGCCATGCCGAAACTCACCGCAGACATCAAGCCCAACGAAACCATCACGATCGGCGACACAACCGTGCGGCTCGAGCGCAAGTCGGGCCAGATCGCCCGACTGGTGATCGACGCGCCGGAGCAGGTCCGAATCACGCTCCCAAGGCAGACCGGCCCCGCAAAAACGGGAGGCCGCACCGATGCCTGAATCCGATATCAACGTCGTCATCACGCGCCTGGGAATCCTCTCGGACGACGTAGGCGAACTGAAAGAGACGCTGCGCCAGATCGCGACTGCCGTGACAAGGCTCGCGCTCGTCGAGGAACGTCAGAGCCAGACGAACGAGGCGCTGGGCCGCGCATTCAAGTCGATCGACAAGATCGACGGCAAACTGACCACGATCGAGCAGCGCGTTGCCACGATCGAGAAAGAGATACCGATGCAGCGCCAGGCCAGCGGATGGGTGCTCTCGGCGGTGTGGGCTGCGGCCGGGGCCGCAGTGTTGTTCGTCGCGAAAAAAGCGGGGATCGTATGAAGCCCGACAGGTCACTGAACTGGCCCATCGCCTACGAGGCCGTGGAGCTCATCGCCGAGGTCGAAGGCTGTCGGCTCACCGCATACCGCTGCCCAGCGGGCGTACCGACGATCGGATGGGGCCATACACGCGGGGTGCGTATGGGCGACACCTGCACACAGGAACAGGCCGACCGATGGCTCCTGGACGACGTAACGGAAATGGCCGACGGCGTTCGGAGCGTGCTCAAACGAGAAGCGTCCGGCGCTGAGCTTGGCGCGATGGTGTCGTTGGCGTTCAACATCGGGATGGGCAGCCGCGCTCGCAACATCGCGGGATTCGAGACATCGACCGTACTCCGCAAGCACAACGAGGGCGACCGCCAGGCCGCGGCGCGGGCCTTCGGGCTGTGGAACAAGGCCACGGTCAATGGCGTCAAGCAAGTCCTGCCAGGCCTGACCGCCCGCCGCGCCCGTGAGGCTGCGCTGTACCTCGCCGACCAAGGGCAGCCGATGGCGCAAGCGGTGTTGCCCGAGTCGTCCATGGCACAAAGCCCGATCGCGCAAGCCAGCGTCACCGCAGCAGCCACCGCTCTTGCGGGCGTGCTGACCGAATCCACCGACACCGGCCAAGCGATTGCCGCTGCGCTCGGGATCGAGCCGATGTGGGGCGTGCTGCTGGCTGTGCTCTGGACCAGCGGAGTGGCGCTCTACCAGCGCATCAAACAGCGCCGGGAGGGCTGGGCATGAGTTACACCGAGCTGCCGATGTCCTGCCGACAATGCGCGCACCGGCACAGCCAGTACATCTACCCGGCGTGGTCCCACAAGTGCCTCAAGGTGAAACCTATGGTCGAGGGTTGCAACTGGAAGCAGGCCCGCCACCTGAATTTCGAGGAGAACGAACGTGCTCGCACCGGTGACTGACCTTGCCCGCTGGAAGGCGGCGCACTCCCGCCCCTTGGTGATCGACTACTGCCGATGGAATCAGGCGATTGAAGCGACGATGCGCGCCAACGTCGATGCCTTCTTCACGCTGACTTTCATCTGGCCGCGCGTGCTGCTGTGTGCAATGACGGGGGCGTGACGTGGCGCTGCAAAAGCTCAAGCTCGAGGTTCGCAAGGTTCCGCCACTCGCTGGAAACTGCGCACGCTGAACAGGCGCAACCGGACGGATTGCGGCCGGCGAAATACATTCCGAGGGCACGACGAGAACCCGTATGAGCGCGAACACCACCCCGATTGGACCCTTCCGCAGCATCAACAACCGCCTGCCCGACCACCAGCTCGGCATCACAGAGCGCGGTCGGAAGGCGGGCGACTACCTGCGCAACGCGGTGAACGTCGATCTCACCAATGCAGGCACACTGCAGCGCCGGAAGGGAGTGACGCTCGCCCAAGCCGGAGCGGACTGTCATAGCCTGTGGGCGGACGAGCAGGGTGCGTACTTCGTGG
>CAYRHV010000479.1:0-2107 GCA_964424045.1 uncultured Ottowia sp.
AAGAGGTCGGCAAGCAGTTCGACGTCACGCGCGAGCGCATCCGCCAGATCGAGGCCAAGGCGCTGCGCAAGCTCAAGCACCCGAGCCGCTCGGACAAGCTGCGCAGCTTCACCGACATCCCCTGAGCCCGACACCCGGTCCGGGCGTCTGGCGCGCGAACGACAAGCGCCAGGCGCCCTTTTTGTTTCCTGCCCTGCCCACACCCCACCATGAACCCCGACGCCCACCTGCTCTGGAAGGCCCCCCGCTGGGCCCTGGCCATCCTGCTGGCCATGCTGGGCATGCTGGGGCCGTTCTCGATCGACACCTACCTGCCCGCGTTTGCCGCGATTTCCCAGTCGCTGCACGCCTCGCCGGTGCAGATGCAGCAGACGCTGTCGGCCTACCTGTTCGGCTTCGCCTTCATGAACCTGTTTCACGGGGCGCTGTCGGACAGCTTCGGGCGCCGCCCCGTGATCCTGGTCGGCCTGGTGCTGTTCACCCTGGCCTCGATCGGCTGCGCGGTGGCGCAGACGGTCGAGCAACTGATCTTCTTCCGCGCCGTGCAGGGCCTGTCGACCGGGGCCGGCATCGTGGTCTCGCGTGCCGTCATCCGCGACATGTTCCCGCCCGACGAGGCGCAGCGGGTGATGAGCCAGATCACGATCTTCTTCGGCATCGCGCCGGCCATCGCGCCCATGATCGGCGGCGTGCTGTCCGAATACCTGGGCTGGCATTCGATCTTCTGGTTCCTGGTGGCGGTCGGCCTGCTGCTGATCGCGGCCAATGCCCGCCTGCTGCCGGAAACCCTGCACGTGCGCGACCGCCAGCCGTTCCAGTTCCGCAACCTGATGCGCGGCTACGGCGCGCTGCTGTCGGACCCGCGCTTCTTCCTGCTGGCGCTGGCCTCGGGCGTGCCGTTCAACGGCCTGTTCCTCTACATCCTGTCGGCACCGGCCTACCTGGGCGACGTGCTGCAACTCAAGCCGACGCAGTTCTTCTGGTTCTTCGCCCTCAATATCGCCGGCATCATGGCCGGCTCCTGGCTCTCGGGCCGCATGGCCGGCAAGGTCCTGCCGAAGAACCAGATCATGCAGGGCTTTCGCATCATGGTCGGGGTCTCGCTCATCAACATGGTGGCCAACGCCGTGCTGGCGCCCAATGCCTGGTGGTCACTCTGGCCGATCGCGCTGTTCGGCTTCGGCTGGGCCCTGATGGTGCCGGTGGTGACGCTGCTGGTGCTGGACCTGCACCCGGACCGGCGCGGCATGGCCTCCTCGCTGCAGGCGGTGGTCGGCTCGATCGCCAACGGCATCGTCGCCGGCGGCGTCGCGCCCCTGGTGATGCATTCGGCGTTCGGGCTGGCGCTGACCTCGGCCCTGTTCCTGATCATCGGCCTGGTGGCCTGGCTCTGGCTGCACCGCCGTTGGCCCGAGGTCGGGGATCCGCGCATTTCGGCCGCGCTGGCAAGCTGAGCCGCCTGATCCATGACGAATGACCGCCGGCTGGCGCCGGCATGACAAATGACCCATGGTGCAGCGGTGATCGACGCGCAGCGAGGTCATTCGTCATTTGTCATCGCAGGCGAATGCGGCCCCGCTGGCGAGCTGATCCATGACGAATGACCGCCGGCTGGCGCCGGCATGACAAATGACCCATGGTGCAGCGGTGATCGACGCGCAGCGAGGTCATTCGTCATTTGTCATCGCAGGCGAATGCGGCCCCGCTGGCGAGCTGATTCATGACGAATGACCGCCGGCTGGCGCCGGCATGACAAATGACCCATGGTGCCGCGGTCATCGAAGCGCAGCGAGGTCATTCGTCATTCGTCATTCATCATCGCAAGCGTGAGCGGTCTGCCTCAAGCCGCCTTCTGGCCCCCCACACCCAGATAGGTCTCGATCACGCGTCGATCGGTCATCAGCTCGCCGGCGTCGCCGGTCAGTGCCACGGCCCCCATTTCCAGCACGTAGCCGCGGTCGGCCACCTGCAGCGCGGCGCGCGCATTCTGCTCGATCAGCAGCACCGAGACCCCCATGTCGCGCAGCGAGGCCACGATGTGCAACACCTCGCGCACGATCAACGGTGCCAGGCCAAGCGAGGGCTCGTCCAGCATCAGCAGCCGCGG
>CAYRHV010000480.1:0-2099 GCA_964424045.1 uncultured Ottowia sp.
TGCCCGCTCATGGCCAGCGCCGTGGTCAGGCCGGTCTGGTGCTCGAACTTGGACAGCGTGGCGCGCAAGGCACGCTCGATGTCCTCCTCCTGCGTGCGCGTGCGGAAATGCACCAGCAGCTCGCGCACGTCGGCCAGGCTTTCGCGCACGCCGGCGTCGAGCTCGGCCAGGCTGGCATCACGCACCTGCTCGTTGCCACTGGCCAGCGCATCGCGCAACAGCTGGGTCTGGATCTTCAGGAAGGCCAGCGACTGCGCGATCGAGTCGTGCAGTTCGCGCGCCAGCAGGCGCCGCTCCTCGGCCACCGCCGTCTCGCGCTCGAGCGCGCCGGCACGCAGGCCTTCCATGGCGCTGGCCAGGTGCCGCGCCATGCTTGACAGCAGCTCGCGCATGTCGTCGCTGAGCGCCTTCGGCTGGCGGTAGAACAGGGTCAGCTCGCCCAGCACACGCTGCTGCAGCTGCACCGGCACGCTGACCACGGTCTGAAACCCGGCGCGGCCGCAATGGGGCAGCAGCGGCCCGCTGCCCGCCGCGACCGGAATCACACGCAGCCGCGCCCGCTCGGCCAGCGGCCCGCAGGCACAGGTGCCGGCATTCAGGCACTGCTCGTGCTCGACGAAGGTCGGCGGCAGGCCGTCGGCGGCCAGCAGCACGTAGCGCGCGTTGGCCTCGTCCGACCAGCGCACCAGGGCGCCGTCGCAGCCGACCACGCGTCGCACCAGCCGCACGAAGTCCTGCGTCAGCGCCTCCAGGCTGGTGGCTTCGGCCGCCAGCGCACTGACCGCATAGAGCGCGCCCAGGCGCTGGTTCTGCTCGGCAATGCTGGCGGTCTTCTCGCGCACCTTGCGCTCCAGCTCGTGGTGCGAGGTCTGCAGCGCCTGCGCCATCTGGTTGAAGCCGGCGGCGAGCTGGCCGAACTCGTCGTTCGACTGCACCTGAAGCCGCGTGCCCAGCTCGCCCCGACGCATCGCCGCCAACGCCTTGCCCAGGCGCGTCACCGGATCGAGCACCAGCAGGTAACTGATGGCGATGAAGGCCACGGCAGCACCGATCGTCAGCGCCACCAGGAACATCTGGAACAGGTAGAGGCTGGCGGTCCAGCGCATCAGGCGCTGCTCGATGGCGCGCACGAAGTCGTCGATCTCGGTGACGAAGGCATCGACGCGCGCCGCGGCCACGCCTTCGGCGAGCGCCTCCTGCCGGCCCGATTCCAGCGCCTGCCAGCCGCTGCGGATGCGCTCGAAACGCGCCCGGAGGTCCTCGTTCCAGGGCACGAACAGCGGTCGCGCGGGGTCGCCCACGCGCAGCAGTTCCAGGCTGTCGCCAAAGCGCTGCCGCACCTGGGCCAGTTCGGCGTCGGCCCCGCGCTGGCGCGCCAGCTCCATGCGCAGCATGTTCATGCGCAGGCGTCCGGCCTCGTTCACGGCGGCGGCCCCGCCTTCCAGCTGCCAGGTCAGCCACAGGGTCAAGCCGATCGAGGCCAGCGCCACCAGCAGGAAGCTGACCCCCAGGGCCAGCAGCTTGTTGGTCAGCGTGAGCTTCCTGCGCATGCGATGCAGTGTAATCAGGCCGGCCGCAGCCGCGCAGGGCACGCGGATCTGCTGGTCGGGCGCCACCGGCCTCGGTCAAAGACCCGATAATGATGCCATTTGCAGCGACGTGCCCAGGCCGTGCCGGGCCGCCCACGACACCGGTTTCCATGAACGCCCCCGAACGCCACCCCCCCACCCCCACCACCATCTCGCCGATCGAGGACATCGTGGCCGAGCTGCGCGCCGGCCGCATGGTGATCCTAGTCGACGAGGAGGACCGCGAGAACGAGGGCGACGTGATCCTGGCAGCCGACCACGTCACGCCCGAGGCGATCAACTTCATGGCGCGCTTCGCCCGTGGCCTGATCTGCCTGACGCTGACGCGCGAGCGCTGCGAGCGCCTGCACCTGCCGCCCATGGTGGCGCACAACGGCACCAAGCTGGGCACCGCCTTCACGGTCTCGATCGAGGCCGCCGAGGGCGTCACCACCGGCATCAGCGCCGCCGACCGGGCCCGCACCGTGCAGGCCGCGGTGGCGCCGGACGCCACGGCGGCCGACCTGGTGC
>CAYRHV010000481.1:0-2099 GCA_964424045.1 uncultured Ottowia sp.
TGGTCACGCGCCGGGCGACGTTGGCGATGCGCTCGGTCGAGCCCATCGAGGTGCCACCGTATTTCTGGACGATCAATGCCATGGTTCAGGAAATTCGCAATTGCCGCCACATGCACCGGGCACGCAGCAAACCGCGCATTTTAGAGCGTCGGGTCCGGCCCGTCATCGGCTCGCCAGCGCAGCACCTCACCGACACGGCGCACCCGCCCGCGGCCCAGCCGCAGGTCGATGTGGTGGCCGCGCGTGCGGCAGGCCTCGAGCTGGCGCTGCAGTGCGTCGAGCTGGGCGCTGCTGGGAATCTGGCCATGCGCCACGCGCAGCCAGTGGCGCAGCACGTTGGCGCGCCGCGCACCGTCCAGCGCGCGCAACGCCGCCACGCTCGGCGGCTCGCCGCACTGCGCCAGGTCCTGCGCCGCCAGCTCGTCCAGCAGCTGTTGCGCCTGCGCCGCATGCGCAGCGCTGCGCGCAAAGGTCTGGCGAAAGCGCGGGAACGTCGCTTCCAGCGCCGGCAGCAGGCGCGCACGGATGCGGTTGCGCGTGTAGCGCTCGTCGGTGTTGCTCGGGTCCTCGATCCAGTCCTCGCCGCGCAGGCGCAGCCAGGCCTTGATCGCCGGCTCGGGCACGGCCAGCAAGGGGCGCCAGCAGTCCAGCCCGTCGCGCTGCCAACGCATCGGCATGGCCGCCAGACCCGGCAGGCCGGCACCCCGCGACAGCGCCAGCAGCAGGGTCTCGACCTGGTCGTCCGCATGCTGGCCGAGGGCCAGGCTGCGCACGCGCCCTGGCGCCCCGTCGGCCTGCGCCATCTCCCCGAAAGCCGCGTAGCGCAGCCGCCGCGCCGCATCCTCCGGGCTCTGGCCGGGGGCAGGCCGTGCATCGACGCGGCGCACGCTCAGGGGCACGCCGAGCTGCGCGCATCGGGCCACGCAGTGGCGCTCGAAATCATCGGCCGCCGCCTGCAGGCCATGGTGTACATGCCAGGCCGCCACCTGACCCGGCCAGCGCTCGACGCAGGCCAGCAGCAGAGCCGTGGAATCGGCGCCGCCGCTGAAGCCCACCGCCAGTGGCAGCGCCGGCGCCTGGCACGCGAATGCGTCCATCGCCTGGTCAAGCAGGCGCGGATCGGCGGCGGACAGGGGTGCGGCGACCACGACATCATGGTACTCTTGGCCCCGATGAGACCGCGCGTTGCGTGGCCGACGACGGAGGTGCTGGCGATGTGGAAACTCGGACGACTGCTGACGACGTTCCGCAAGGAGCTGCTGCTGGCCTGGAACCTGCTGCGCGACCCGCGCACGCCGGTCACCGCCCGGCTGGCGACCGTGCTGGCGCTGCTTTACGTGCTCAGCCCGATCGATCTGGTGCCCGACATGATCCCGGTGCTGGGCTGGATCGACGACGGCGTGATCGCCTGGCTGCTGCTGCAGCTGGCCTTCAGCCTGCTGCCGCCCGAGCTGGCGACGGCCCTGCGCGGCAAGATGCAGGCACGGACGCAGCCCGTCGCGCGCTGAATTCCACACGGCCGAGTCAGCCAGGATCGCGGTAGCACCTACCACAACGCTTCAGACCCGAGAGTCCAACGGCCGCGGAGCAGGCCATCCCGGTGCATCCGTGACCAGGGTCCCCCTGGGAACTGGGTGCGTCCCCCTCAGGGGGAAGCGGCACAGCCGCACAGGGGGGTCATGTTTTCATGTCGTTGAAGCGCCCGTAGCTCTGCAGCCGCTCGTAGCGCCGCTCCAGCAGCTCCTTGGGCTTGAGGTCGGCCAGCTGGCGCCAGGCGTCGTTCAGCGCGCGCTTGAGCAGGCCGCCCATCTGGTGCGGGTCGCGATGCGCGCCGCCGACCGGCTCGCTGACGATCTTGTCGACCAGGCCCAGCGCCTTCAGGCGCTGCGCCGTGATGCCCAACGCGGCCGCGGCCTCTTCGGCCTTGTCGCTGGTCTTCCACAGGATCGAGGCGCAGCCTTCGGGGCTGATGACCGAGTAGATCGCGTGCTGCAGCATCAGCATCTGGTCCGCCACGGCAATCGCCAGCGCGCCGCCCGAGCCACCCTCGCCGATGATGGTGGTGATGATCGGCACCTCGAGCTGCGCCATCTCGTAGA
>CAYRHV010000482.1:0-2096 GCA_964424045.1 uncultured Ottowia sp.
TCGACAACGGCTTCTACTACGACTTCAGCTACAAGCGCCCGTTCACGCCCGAGGATCTGGCGGCGATCGAGAAGAAGATGACCGAGCTGGCCGCCCGCGACGAGCCGGTGCAGCGGCGCGTGCTTCCGCGCGACGAGGCGGTGGCGTATTTCAAGGGCCTGGGCGAGCATTACAAGGCCGAGATCATCGCCAGCATCCCGGCGAACGAGGACGTCTCGCTCTATCGCGAGGGCGCCTTCGAGGACCTGTGCCGCGGCCCGCACGTGCCCAGCACCGGCAAGCTGCGGCACTTCAAGCTGATGAAGGTGGCCGGCGCCTACTGGCGCGGCGACCACCGCAACGAGATGCTGCAGCGCATCTACGGCACCGCCTGGGCCACCAAGGACGAGCTGCAGCAGTACCTGACGATGCTGGAGGAGGCCGAGAAGCGCGACCACCGCAAGCTCGGGCGCGAACTCGACCTGTTTCACATCGACGAGCACTCGCCCGGCACCGTGTTCTGGCATCCGCGCGGCTGGCGGCTGTGGCAGCAGGTCGAGCAGTACATGCGCGGCGTCTATCGCGACAACGGCTACCAGGAAGTCAAGGGCCCGCAGATCCTGGACAAGGCGCTGTGGGAGAAGACCGGCCACTGGGACAAGTATCGCGAAAACATGTTCATCACCGAGAGCGAGAAGCGCGACTACGCGCTCAAGCCGATGAACTGCCCCGGCCACATCCTGATCTTCAAGCAGGGCGTCAAGAGCTATCGCGACCTGCCGCTGCGCTATGGCGAGTTCGGCGCCTGCCACCGCAACGAGCCCTCGGGCGGCCTGCACGGCCTGATGCGCGTGCGCGCCTTCACCCAGGACGATGGCCACGTGTTCTGCACCGAGGACCAGATCCTGGCCGAATGCACGGCCTTCACGGCGCAGCTGCAGCGGGTCTATGCCGACTTCGGCTTTACCGACATCATCTACAAGATCGCCACGCGGCCCGACATGCGGATCGGCTCGGACGAAAGCTGGGACAAGGCCGAGCGGGCCCTGATCGAGAGCCTTGAGGCCTCCGGCTGTGACTACCAGGTGACGCCGGGCGAGGGCGCCTTCTACGGCCCGAAGATCGAATACACGCTGAAGGACGCCATCGGCCGCGAGTGGCAGTGCGGCACGATCCAGGTCGACTTCTCGATGGCCGAGCGGCTCGACGCCGAATACGTGGGCGAGGACGGCGCGCGCCATCATCCCGTCATGCTGCATCGGGCCATCGTCGGCAGTCTGGAGCGCTTCATCGGCATCCTGATCGAGCAGCACGCCGGCGCGCTGCCGGTCTGGCTGGCGCCAGTGCAGGTGATGGTCACCGGCATCACCGACGCCCAGGCCGACTACGTCCGCCATGTTGCGCAAACGCTGCGCGATCAAGGGCTTAGAGTGGAAGCCGACCTGCGCAACGAGAAAATCACCTATAAAATACGCGAGCATTCGTTGCAAAAGCTGCCCTATATCCTGGTCGCTGGCGACAAGGAGAAGGAAGCAGGTGCTGTCGCAGTGCGCGCGCGAGGCAATGTCGACCTCGGAGTGGTGTCCCTGGATGCGTTTTCCAAGCGCATCGCGCAGGACATCGCCTCTAAAGCCTGATTTTCAACCTGGAACAGCTTTAGTCCGCGTGACCCGGGCAGCTGTTGCTATTATTTTTGATTGAGGAACCTGAACCATCGCTACCAATTTTCGTGACCGACGCCACCGCGAGGAGCGCGCCCACCGCCTGAACCGAGAGATCACGGCACCGGAGGTGCGCCTGAACGGCCCTGAAAACGAACCGCTGGGCATCGTGCCGCTCCAGGAAGCGCTGCGCATGGCGGGCGACCTGGATGTCGACCTGGTCGAGATCGCGGCCACCGCCAGCCCGCCCGTATGCCGCCTGATGGACTACGGCAAGTTCAAGTATCAGGAGCAGAAGAAGGCGGCCGAAGCCAAGGCCAGGCAGACGGTCATCGAGGTCAAGGAGGTCAAGTTCCGTCCGGCCACCGACGATGGCGACTACGGCATCAAGCTGCGCAACATCCGCCGCTTCGTCGCCGATGGCAACAAGGTCAAGGTCACGCTGCGCTTTCGCGG
>CAYRHV010000483.1:0-2085 GCA_964424045.1 uncultured Ottowia sp.
GCTGCGGCGAATGCGGCGTCGTGTTCGACGGTTCGGCCCAGATGCTGGCTTCCGAAACGGGGGCCGAGCCGGCGCCCGCGGGCGCCTCGGGCCCGGTCCTGGCCCCTGCTTCGACCGCGGCGGAAGGCGCGGCCCAGCTCAAGCCCACGGTCGACGCCGAGTCTCGCGACGAAGCCAGCCCGCCGACCGGCCTGTCGCCAGACGCGCTCGATTCGATCACGCTTCGATTCGCAGCACTGGAACGCGACTTGCGGCTGAACCCGCCAACGCCGGTGCTCCGATCTACTGGCGAGCCCTGGTTGGACGAATTGGAGTCCGATCTGCTGCCCGAGCCACAGCCCGATCCGGATCCCGAACCCGAATCCGAACCCGAACCCAAGCTCATTCTCAAACCGGACGCGGACCAGCCGCCGGGCGTGGTCGACACGCTCGAATCCGGTGGCGCCCCTGAGCTGGGCAAGTCCGATCCATCTGCTGAAGTCGGTACGCCGCGCGAGCCCAAGCCAGCGTCCAAGCCGGACATTCCTTCCTTCGTGGCTCAGGCCCAGCGCCGGGCCGTCTGGGAAACCGGCCGCGCTCGCAATGCCTTGTGGGTCGCGTTCGCGCTGCTGCTCATGATCCTGGTCGGCCAGTGGATGGTGCGCGAACGCGACTGGCTGGCAGCGCGCACCCCGCGGCTGCAGCCGCTGTTGCAGGCCCTGTGCCAGCCGCTGGGTTGTCGGATCGAGCCCTACCGCCGGCTCGATGCCGTCGTCATCGATGGGTCGAGCTTCAACCGCATCGACCCGCAGCGCTTCCGTTTCAGCGTGACGCTGCACAACGAGGCCGACCTGCCGGTGGCGACCCCCGCGCTTGAGCTGTCGCTGACCGACACCGCCGGCCAGGTGCTGGTGCGCCGCGTGCTGCTCCCGGACGAACTGGACGCACCGGTCGCGCTGGCGCCACGCGGCGAATTCGACGGCTCGCGCACGCTCACCGTGGCCGGCGCCGCGCAGCCGCACACGATCACCAGCTACCGCGTGCAGGCCTTCTATCCGTGAACGTCCGGCCGCTGCCCTCGGCAGCCGCCGGACCGGCATCCACCCAACGACCTTCGACACCATGGCGACCCTGATCTGCGGCTCTCTCGCATTCGACACCATCATGGGCTTCGAGGATCGGTTCGCCAGCCAGATCCTGCCGGATCAGCTGCACATCCTCAACGTGTCCTTCCTGGTGCCCAGCCTGCGGCGCGACTACGGTGGCTGCGCCGGCAACATCGCCTATGCCATGCGCCTGCTCGGCAGCACGCCGCTGCCGATGGCGACGATCGGCGCGGACGGCGGCGACTACCTCGAGCGCCTGCGGTCGCTGGGCATCGACACCGAGTTCGTGCGCGAGATCGCGGGCAGCTACACGGCCCAGGCCATGATCATGACCGACCGCGACAACAACCAGATCACCGCCTTCCACCCCGGCGCGATGATGCAGGCACACGTCACGCAGGTGCCGCGACGGGCCGACATCCGGCTCGGCATCATCTCGCCCGATGGCCGCGAGGCCATGCTCGAGCATGCCGAGCAGTTCGACGCCGCCGGCATTCCCTTCGTGTTCGACCCGGGCCAGGGCCTGCCGATGTTCGATGGCACCGAACTGGCCCGCTTCGTCGAGCTCGCCACCTGGGTGGCCGTCAACGACTACGAGGGACGCATGCTGTGCGACCGCATCGGCGTCGACCTGGCCGAGCTGTCGCGCCGCGTGCGCGGCCTGATGGTGACGCGCGGCGCCGACGGCTGCGACCTGTGGGAGCAAGGCGAGCGCACGCACGTACCGGGCATCCAGGCCAGCGCCGTGGTGGACCCCACCGGCTGCGGCGACGCCTGGCGCGGCGCCCTGCTGCACGGCCTGGAGCAGGGCTGGTCCCTGGCGCGTTGCGCGCGCCTGGGCAACCGCATCGGGGCCCTCAAGGTGGCATCGCGCGGACCGCAGAACTACACCGTGGACATGCGCCTGCTGGACGCCTCGGGCCAAGGCAACGCTGAATAAGTCCTCGTGATGCGGCGCGCCCTGCATGGGGATGGGATGCAAGGCTGAGTGCCGCGGCTC
>CAYRHV010000484.1:0-2082 GCA_964424045.1 uncultured Ottowia sp.
GCCCAGGAGGGCGACAGCCTGGCCGTGGACCAGGCGATCGTCGAGTTCGAGTAGGGCGGCGGCAGGGCGCCGCGCTCAACGCGACGCCAGCGCGGCAATCCCCGCGTCGTCCAGGCCGCGCAGCACCACACGCTGCACCTTGCCGCTGGGCGTCTTCGGCAGGCTGCCGACCGCATGCACGCGGCGTGGGTAGCCGTGCGCCCCATACTGGTTGCGCACCAGCTCCTGCAGGCGCGGCTCGAGCCCGTCGGCGTCGGCGCCGGGGTTGAGCACGACGAAGGCCTCGATCACTTCGCCGCTGACGGCGTCGGCGTGGCGCCGACCGACCACCGCGGCCTCGGCGATGGCCGGGTCGGTCGTGAGGATGCTCTCGATGTCGAAGGGTGAGATGCGGTAGCCCGAGGCCAGGATGACGTCGTCGTCGCGCGAGGCGAAGAAGAAATCCGGGCCGTCGTGGCGCCCGGCGTCGCCGGTCAGATACCACTGGCCGTCGGGCGTGAAGCGCTCGCGCGTCTTCTCGGCGTCATCCACGTAGCCGCTGAACCACATCAGCGGGCTGCGTGGCACCGACAGCACGATCGCCGCGTCGAGCGTGCCGGCCACGAAGCCCGGCATCGCCTGGCCCATCGAGCCGGGCAGCACCGGACGCTGCAGGCGCGCATCCCAGCAGTTGACGATCGCCATGCCCTGCTCGGTCTGGCCCCAGTGGTCGCGCACCGTGCAGCCCAGCGCCTCGGGCGACCAGGCGGTGATGTCCGGCGTCAGCGGCTCGCCGGCCGAGGAAGCCACGCGCAGCCGGCGGGCAAAGTGCACGCCGTCCCGGCGCAGGGCGCGGTAGGCGGTCGGGGCCGAGGCGAAATTCGTCACCCCCAGTTCGTCCACCACCTGCTGCACGACGCCGGGCGAGAAGGCGGAGGCCAGCAGCACGTTGGGCCGGCCGATCGCCAGCGGCCCGACCACGGCGTAGTAGAGGCCGTAGGCCCAGCCCGGGTCGGCGCCGTTCCAGAACACGTCTTCGGCGCTGACGTCGAAGCCGTAGCGCATGTAGGCGATGAACGAGGCAATGGCGAACGCCGGCACCGCCACGCCCTTGGGCGCACCGGTGGTGCCCGAGGTGTAGAGCTGGATGAAGCTGCCCTGATGCCCGATGCGCGCCTTCTGCACGCTCGGCGGGTGCGCGGCGATCAGCGCGTCCAGCGCGGCGCCGGCCTGCAGCAGCGGGATGTCCAGGCCCTCCAGCTTGGCCGCCTGGTCCGGGTCGGCGATGATCAGCCGGGCCCCGCCCGCGCGCACGCGCATGGCGATGGCCGGTCCGGCAAAGGCGGTGAACAGCGGGATGTGCACGGCGCCCAGGCGCCACAGCGCCAGCAGCACGATCGGCAGTTGCCGCGCCTTGGCCATCAGCACGCCGACGCGGGCTCCGGGCCCGATGCCGCGTTCGGCCAGCGCGCCCGCCAGGCGGCGCGATTGCTCGGCCAGCTCGCCATAGCTGAGCCGCTCGACGCGCAGGTCACGGTCCACCAGGATGAAGGCCGTGTCGTCAGGCGGATGGTCGTCGCACAGCACGTCGGCAACGCACAGGCCCGGATCGGCAAAGCGCTGTCGCAGGGCATCCACTTCGGCTGCGATCTCGGGCTGGTCGAGCCAGGGGGCGTTGGCAGGAACGACGGTGCCGGCAGGGTGGCCTGGATCTGGGTTCATGGGGTACCTCGGTGCGGGGTGTCTGCGATCCATTGTTGCGCTGCGGCGGTGTTTTTGTCCATGCCACACCGGGGCCGGCGTGTCGGTCGTCCGGGTGCGCTATGGTGCAGCCTGCATGGGCGTCGGGCCGGAAGGGGAGGTGGCCTGCGTGTCCGCCCTGCTGCATCCATGTCGACGGACCTGACTTTCAAGCTTGCCGTGCATGCGGTTCCGGGGGCTCGGCGCACCGGGCCGGCGGGCGCGCGCGGCGAGGCGCTGCGCGTGCGCCTCGCGGCGCCGCCGGTGGATGGCAAGGCCAATGCCGAGCTGATTGCCTGGGCCGCGCACGCCTTCGGCCTGCCGAGGGCGCGGGTCGAACTGCTGCACGGGGCGGGCGGGCGC
>CAYRHV010000485.1:0-2074 GCA_964424045.1 uncultured Ottowia sp.
GGCCGGCCTGGCGACCATGTGGATGGCGGTGTTCGCCGACGTCGGCGCCAGCCTGATCGTGGTCGCCAACGGGCTGCGCCTGCTGCGGCGCTGAGGCCCGACTCCACCTTGAACATCCGTACGCAGAGGACGCCAAGATTTCGCAGAAGACGCAGAAGATTCACCATGAGAACTTCTGCTTTTTTTGCGTTCTCTGCGTGACTTCTGCGTCCTCTGCGTATGGGTGTCCGTTCCTCTACATCCGCCCGAAGGCCCAGCCGCTTGCGGCCTGCGTGCCCTCGATTTCGTCCACCAGGCGCAGCAGGGGCGTCAGTTCGCGGTAGCGGCCGGCGGTGTGGCGGATGTAGGCCATGAAGCGCGGGACATCCGCGAGGTATTTGGGCTTGCCGTCGCGCAGCGTCAGCCGCGCGAAGATGCCGGCTACCTTGAGGTGGCGCTGCAGCCCCATCCACTCGACCGCGCGCCAGAAGCTGCCGAAGTCGCTCGACCAGTCCTCGAAGTTGAGCAAGCCGAGCTTCTTCGCGCGCTCCCAGTAGCGCACCGTGATGTCGAGCACGAACTCCTCGTCCCAGGACAGGAAGGCGTCGCGCATCAGGCTGGCGATGTCGTAGGTGACCGGGCCGTGCACCGCGTCCTGGAAATCGAGCACCCCGAGCGGCTGGGCTCCCGCGCCCCCCGCTGCGCTGGCGGCCGCGTCCTCGTCGGCCACCATCAGGTTCCGGGGCATGAAGTCGCGGTGCACGTAGACCATCGGCGCCGCCAGGTTGCGCGTCACGATCAGGTCGAACATGCGCGCCAGCGTGTCGCGCTGCGCCTCGGTCAGGGCCACACCGCGATGCCGCGCCAGATACCAGTCCGGGAACAGCTGCAGCTCGCGCCGCAGCAGGGCCTCGTCATAGGGCGGCAGCACCCCGGGTCGGCTGGCCTGCTGCCAGACCAGCAGGGCGTCGATGGCCTGCAGATAGAGTGGCCGGTTGGCATCCGGTCGTTCGCGGTCGATGACGGCCATCATGGTGCGCGCGCCCAGGTCGCTCATCAGGATGAAGCCGTGCTGCGCGTCCCAGTCGAGGATCTGCGGCACTTTCAGGCCGGCGTCCCGCATCAGCCCGGCCACCTGCACGAAGGGCGCGCAGTCCTCCTGTGCCGGCGGCGCGTCCATGATGATGCAACTGGGGCCGTCCGCGCCATCGACGCGGAAGTAGCGCCGGAAGCTGGCGTCGACCGAGGCCGGGCGCAGGCTGGCAACGTCCAGCCCGCGCGCGTGCGCCAGCGGGCTCAGCCAGGCCTGGAACGCCTGTTCGCGCCGCGCGTCATCCCAGGTGACGGGCGCCGGATGGGACAGCAGATCGCTCATGGATAATCGATTCTAGAGCGCGCCGGCCATGGCGCCGTCGATCGTCCTCCCGCCCGTGCGCAATCACTTTCCGACCCCGTCTCGTCGCCACGCCGGCCGGCCGGCCTGGTGGCTGGCCGTGCAAATCCTGGTCGCGGGCACGCTGGGCGGCGCCGTGGCGGCAGCGCCGGCGCAGCAGGGCGAGGCCCTGCCGCTGCGCGCCACGCCCCGGTTGTCGGAGGCGGTGCCGGCCGGCAGCGAGCTGCCGACCTTCGTGCGCGGCGAGCGCATCAGCGGCCGGGCCGGCCTGGAAACCACGATCGAAGGCGGGGCCGAGCTGCGCCGCCCCGGTCGCGTGCTGCAAGCCGATCGCCTGGTCTATGACGAAAGCACCGGCATCGCGAAGGCGCAGGGCAACGTGCGGCTGAACGCGCAGGGCAACCGCTACGGCGGCACCGAAGGGCAGTTGCAGGTGGACGCGTTCGAGGGCTTCCTGCTGCACCCGACCTATCGCTTCCTGTCCAGCGGCGCGCACGGCGAAGCCGAACGCATCGAGTTCCAGGACCCCGATCACGCCACCGTGCTGAAAGGCAACTACACCACCTGCGTGCGACCGGGGCCGGACTGGGTGCCGGACTGGATCCTGCGCGCCGACCAGCTCGACATCGATCGCGAGGAAGACCAGGGTCGCGCCCAGGGCGCGGTGCTGGAGTTCAAGGGCGTGCCCGTCCTGCCGGTGCC
>CAYRHV010000486.1:0-2072 GCA_964424045.1 uncultured Ottowia sp.
AAAGCCCGCGCCGGCGCCAGCTGCTCGACCAGCTCGGCGTCGCGCACCGCCTGCTGCTGCCGGACGATGCCGAGGCGGCCGAGGCGCTGGAGGCGGTGCAGCCGCGCGAGGCGCCGCGTGCCTATGTGCGGCGTGTCACGCGCCTGAAGCTGGAGGCCGCGCTGCGGCGCCTGCGGGCGGGGCCGCTGGAGCCGGCGCCGGTGTTGTGCGCCGACACCACGGTGGCGCTGGGCGCGCGCATCCTGGGCAAGCCCGAGGATGCCCGGGACGCCGCCGCCATGCTGCGCCGGCTGGCCGGGCGCACGCACCGCGTGCTGACGGCGGTGGCGCTGCAGCAGGGCGACTGGCGGGGCGAAGCCCTGAGCGAATCGCGCGTGCGCTTCGCGCCGCTGGACGAGGCCGACATCGCCGCCTACGTCGCCAGCGGCGAATGGCGGGGCAAGGCCGGCGGCTACGCCATCCAGGGCCGGGCTGCAGCCTTCGTCGCCCGCATCAGCGGCAGCTACAGTGGCATCATGGGCCTGCCCCTGTTCGAGACCGCCGCCCTGCTGCGCCAGGCTGGCGCAGCGTAGTCCGGGCACACGA
This sequence comes from uncultured Ottowia sp., assembly GCA_964424045.1. Classification (GTDB taxonomy): domain Bacteria; phylum Pseudomonadota; class Gammaproteobacteria; order Burkholderiales; family Burkholderiaceae_C; genus Ottowia. The sequence goes on from CAYRHV010000486.1 coordinate 586, forward strand.
TTCATGATGCAACAGGAAATCCTCATCAACTGGTCACCGCAGGAAACGCGCGTGGCCGTCATCGAGCACGGCGCGATGCAGGAGCTGCACGTCGAGCGCGCGCTCGAGCGCGGCCTGGTCGGCAACATCTACCTGGGCAAGGTGGCGCGCGTGCTGCCGGGCATGCAGTCGGCCTTCGTCGACATCGGGCTCGAGCGCACGGCCTTCCTGCACGTGGCCGACCTGTGGCAGCCGCCGCTGGACGGCGAGAGCCTGCCGGCGCACCGATACGGCGCCAGCGCGCGGCCGATCGAGAAACAGGTGTTCGAGGGCCAGACCCTGATGGTGCAGGTGATCAAGGATCCGATCGGCACCAAGGGTGCGCGCCTGTCGACCCAGGTCAGCATTGCCGGCCGCATGCTGGTGTTCCTGCCCCAGGACGACCACATCGGCGTGTCGCAGAAGATCGCGCCGGCGCAGCGCGAGGCCTTGCGCGAACGTGTGCAGGCACTGGTCGGCGCGGGTCTGCAGCCGGGCCAGGTGGCCGGCGGCTTCATCCTGCGTACCAACGCCGAGGACGCCGCCGACGCCGAACTGGCCGAGGACATCGCCTACCTGCGCAAGACCTGGGCGCGCATCCGCGAGGCGGCCGGCCGCCAGCCGCCGGCCAGCCTGCTGCACCAGGACCTGAACCTGCTGCAGCGCGTGCTGCGCGACCTGGTGGGCGAGGAGACGCAGTCGATCCGCATCGACTCGCGCGAGCAGTGCGAGGCGCTGCTGGCCTTTGGTCGCGAATACATGCCGGCGGCAGCCGAGCGCCTGCAGCTGTATCGCGGCGAGCGCCCGATCTTCGACCTCTACAACGTCGACGAGGAGATCACGCGCGCGCTCGGCCGGCGCGTCGACCTGAAATCCGGCGGCTACCTGATCATCGATCACACCGAGGCGCTGACGACGATCGACGTCAACACCGGCGGCTTCACCGGCGCGCGCAATTTCGACGACACGGTGTTCAAGACCAACCTGGAGGCGGCGCAGGCGATCGCGCGCCAGCTGCGACTGCGCAACCTGGGCGGCATCATCGTGATCGACTTCATCGACATGGCCCAGGCCGAGCACCAGCAGGCGGTGCTGGCCGAGTTCCGCAAGCAGCTCGCGCGCGACCGCGTCAAGACCCACGTCGGCAGCTTCTCGCCGCTGGGCCTGGTGGAGATGACGCGCAAGCGCACGCGCGAGTCGCTGGCGCAGCTGCTGAGCGAGCCCTGCGCCCAGTGCCAGGGCAGCGGCCGGGTGCGCACCGCGCGCACCGTGGCCTACGACATCCTGCGCGAGATCCTGCGCGAGGCGCGCCAGTTCAATCCCAGGGAGTTCCGCGTCGTCGCTGCGCCGGCCGTGGTCGAGATGCTGGTGGACGAGGAAAGCCAGCACCTGGCCGGCCTGTCGGACTTCATCGGCAAGCCGATCGCGCTGCAGGCCGAGCGCGCGCTGGGGCCGGACCAGTACGACAT
>CAYRHV010000487.1:0-2071 GCA_964424045.1 uncultured Ottowia sp.
TCCGCATCATGGGCGACAAGGTGTCGGCCAAGCAGGCCATGATCAAGGCCGGCGTGCCCTGCGTGCCGGGATCCGAGGGCGAGTTGCCGGAGGAACCGGCGGCGATCCGCCGCGTCGCCAAGTCGATCGGCTACCCGGTCATCATCAAGGCCGCCGGCGGTGGCGGCGGGCGCGGCATGCGCGTGGTGCACACCGAGGCGGCGCTGCTGAGCGCCGTCCAGATGACCAGGGCGGAAGCAGCCGCGGCCTTCGGCAATCCGGCGGTCTACATGGAGAAATACCTCCAGAACCCGCGCCACATCGAGATCCAGATCCTGGCCGACAAGCACCGCAATGCGGTCTACCTGGGCGAACGCGACTGCTCGATGCAGCGGCGACACCAGAAGGTGATCGAGGAAGGACCGGCGCCGGGCATCCCGCGCCGGCAGATCGAGCGCATCGGCGAGCGCTGCGTCACGGCGTGCAAGAAGATCGGCTACCGCGGCGCCGGCACCTTCGAGTTCCTCTACGAGAACGGCGAGTTCTACTTCATTGAAATGAACACCCGCGTGCAGGTCGAGCACCCGGTGTCGGAGTGGATCACCGGCGTCGACATCGTGCGCTCGCAGATCATGATCGCTGCCGGCCAGAAACTGCCCTTCACGCAGCGTCAGATCCAGGTACGCGGCCACGCAATCGAGTGCCGCATCAACGCCGAGGATCCCTTCAAGTTCACGCCCTCGCCCGGCCGCATCACGATGTGGCACGCGCCGGGCGGCCCGGGCGTGCGCGTCGACTCGCACGTCTACAACAACTACTTCGTGCCGCCGCACTACGATTCCATGATCGGCAAGATCATCACCTACGGCGACACGCGCGAGCAGGCCATTGCGCGCATGCAGACGGCGCTGCTGGAAACCCTGGCCGAAGGCATCCAGACCAACATCCCGCTGCACAAGGAACTGCTGGTGGATGCCCATTTCCGCGCCGGCGGCACCAACATCCATTACCTGGAGAAGTGGCTGAGCGAGCGGCAGCGCTAGACCGCGACCGTGCCGCCACCGCGGATTGCGCCATGCATGAGCTGCGCCTGACCTGCCCCGAGACGGCGGTCGAATCGATCAGCGACGCCCTGCTGGCGCTGGGGGCCCTGAGCGTGAGCACCAGCGACGCCGAAGCCGGGACCGGCAGCGAGCAGGCCCTGTTCGGCGAGCCCGGCCTGCCACCCCCCGCCGCGGGCTGGGCCAGCACCCTGGCCTCGGCCCTGTTCGAGGACGAAACCGGCGCCCGCGAGGCAGCACGCCTGCTGGCGGCGCAGGATTTTTTCGTCGGCAGCACCATCACGGCCATCGAACCGCTGCCCGAACAGGACTGGGTGCGCCTGACGCAGTCGCAATTCGAGCCGGTCGAGATCAGCCCCGGCTTCTGGGTCGTGCCCAGCTGGCACGCGGTGCCGGCATCGGCCCGGCGCGTGATCCGGCTCGACCCCGGGCTGGCGTTCGGCACCGGCACGCACCCGACCACGCGCATGTGTCTGCGCTGGATTGCCGCCCACCCACCGGCGGGCCAGCGCGTGCTCGACTATGGCTGCGGCTCCGGCATCCTGGCACTGGGCGCGGCGCTGCATGGCGCGGCCGCGGTCGACGCCGTGGACATCGATCCGGCTGCCGTGCAGGCGACGCAGGACAATGCCGCCGCGAATGCCATCGGCCTGGCCTCGGTCGGCCTGCCCGATCAGGCGCACGGCCCCTACGACCTGGTACTGGCCAACATCCTGGCCAGCCCCCTGCAGGTGCTGGCGCCCCTGCTGTCGGGACTGGTCGCGCCATCCGGCGCGCTGGTGCTGGCCGGCGTGCTCGAGCGGCAGACCGAAGCCCTGCAACAGGCCTACCGCCCGTGGCTCGAACTCGAGGCAGCCGACACCGAGGACGGCTGGGTGCTGCTGACCGCGCGACGCGCCTGAGAGGCTGCCTACAATCGCGGCAGCCATGAGCCTGACCACCCGCTGCCCTGCCTGCCAGACCGTGTTCAAGGTCGTGCCGGACCAGCTGCGGATCGCAGCCGGCTGGGTGCGCTGCGGCGAATGCGGCGT
>CAYRHV010000488.1:0-2067 GCA_964424045.1 uncultured Ottowia sp.
TCGGCAGCATCGGCATGCTGCTCACCGGCACGCCGCTGGCCTGGCTGATCGAGGCCAGCTCCTGGCGCATGGGCTTCTGGGTGCTGGGCGGCTGCGCGCTGCTGTCCTGGGGCGCGATCGCACTCTGGTTCCACGAACCGGCCCTGCCCGTCGCACCGCGCCGCGAGTCGCTGGCCGAGGCGGTGCGCACCTTCGGCGCCCTGTTCCGCCTGCCGCACACCGCCGGCATCATCGCCCTCAGCCTGGTGATCTATGCCTCCTTCATGGCGCTGCGCGGTCTCTGGCTGGGACCGGCCATGATGCAGCGCTACGGCTGGAGCCTGGTGGAGGCGGGCAACCTGGCCATCGTCCTGACCCTGGTCATGGTGCTCAGCCTGCCGCCATTCGGCCGCGCCGACCCCGGCCCGCCCCGGCGCCGCGCCTGGCTGACCGGCTTCACGCTGGCCGTGGCCGCGATCTTTGCGTTCATGGCGCTGGGCCTGGGCGCCTGGTTCGACGTCGCCCTGATGCTGCTGCTGGGCGCTGTTTCCGGCTATGGCGCGCTGCAGTACCCGGACGTCCGGGAGGCCTACGCGCCGGCCGTGATCGGCCGCGCGCTGGCGCTGTTCACCATGGCCATGTTCATGGGCGTGGCCCTGATGCAATGGGCCACCGGCGCCATTGCCGGGCTGGCGCAGGCGCACGGCATCGACCCCTTCGGCCCCGTGTTCGGCAGCATCGCCCTCCTGCTGGCCGCGGGCGCCCTGGCGTTCCGCTGGCTGCCGCAGCCACCGGGCCTGACGCGCTGAGATCAGCGTGGGGTCGGGGCCTGCGTCGCGGGCGCGGCTTCGGGGGCTGTAGCGGCCGGCGTCACCGGCACGTCGACCCGGCGCGGGCCCGCGGGCGGGTTCGGATAGCCTTCCAGCGCGGCGACGAACAGCGCCGCCAGCACCGCGTCGGTGTTGTGCCAGGGGCCATCGTGACGGGCCCGGCTGTCATAGACGATCTGCCCGGTCTGCAGATCGCGCATCAGCACGTGGGCCTCGCTCGCATACATCGGTACCGAAGGGCTCCACAGCGGCCCGCCCCAGCCCAGGCCGATGCCGCCGCCACGCCAGCCATAGCCCAGGCCCAGCGCCAGGCGCGGGTTGCTCCAGCCGCCATACGGCCCCGGCCCCCATTCGTCCACCCAGTAGGCCTGGACCAGGGCCGTGGCCTGGATCGCCAGCCGCGGCCGGGCCTCGTCGCGCACCAGGCCGGCGCGCGCCAGCGCCGCCTCGGCCAGCGCCTGGATCCGCTCCACCGGTGGCTGGCCCACGCCTTGCGGCACCGGCTCGAACCGGTAGCGGGCGCCTTCCAGCACCGCCGCACCCGGCGCCTGCGCCGCCACGGTGCGCACGTCGGAAGCAACGACGCGCGGGCCGCTGGCGCAGGCCGTCAGCACGCCCGCCAGCAGGACCACGGTGATCCGGATCATCCACATGCTTGCCACTCCTCAGGAAGACGAGCTGCGCCGCGCGCTGATCGGCGTCGGGAAATGCTCCTCGTCGAACGCCTTGTCACCCAGCACGTCGGCCACGCCCGTGGCCTTGAGGTTGCGAAAATCGTGCAAGGTTCCATCCATCAGGTGCGAGGGCACGAGATTCTGCAACGCGGTGAACATGGTCTCGATGCGGCCCGGATGCCGGCGCTGCCAGTCGCGCAGCATCTCGCCCACCTGCTTGCGCTGCAGGTTCTCCTGGCTGCCGCAGAGGTTGCACGGAATGATCGGGAACGCCCGATGCTCGGCCCAGGCCACCAGGTCGCGCTCGTCGACGTAGGCCAGCGGACGGATCACGATGAATTCGCCGTTGTCGCTGGTCAGCTTGGCCGGCATGCCCTTGAGCTTGCCGCCAAAGAACAGGTTCAGGAAGAAGGTCTGCAGGATGTCGTCGCGGTGGTGGCCGAGCGCGATCTTGTTGCAGCCCAGCTCGCGCGCGACGCGATACAGGATGCCGCGGCGCAGGCGCGAGCACAGGCTGCAGGTAGTCTTGCCTTCCGGGATCTTGGCCTTGACGATGCTGTAGGTGTCCTGCGTCTCGATGTGGT
>CAYRHV010000489.1:0-2066 GCA_964424045.1 uncultured Ottowia sp.
CGGTAGCGCGGCTCGTCGTAGTACTGGCGGTAGATCGATTCCATCACCGGGTGCGAGACGTCGAGCGCGGTCAGGTCGAACAGCTCGAAGGGCCCGAGGCGAAAGCCCGCCTGGTCCTTCAGGATGCGATCGACGGTGGCGAAGTCGGTCACGCCTTCGCTCACGATGCGCAGCGCCTCGGTGCCGTAGCCGCGGCCGGCGTGATTGACGATGAAGCCCGGCGTGTCGCCCGCGCGCACCGGCGTGTGGCCCATCTGGCGCGCGTAGTCGGCCAGCGCCTGGCAGGTCTCGGGGTCGGTCTTCAGGCCGGCGATGACCTCGACCACCTTCATCAGCGGCACCGGGTTGAAGAAGTGATAGCCGGCAAGGCGTTGCGGGCGCTTCAGGCCGGCGGCAATGGCGGTGACCGAGAGCGAGGAGGTGTTGCTGGCGAGCACGGCGTCCGGCGCGACGATGTCCTCCAGTTCGGCGAACAGGGCCTGCTTGACGTCCAGGCGCTCGACGATGGCCTCGACCACCAGGCCGCAGTCGGCCAGCTCGGCAAGCCGCGTCGCCGGTTGCAGGCGGCCCTTGAACGCCGCCGCGTCATCGGCCGTGACGCGTCCCTTGGCGACCAGCTTGTCCCACTGCGCGCCCAGTGCCGCCTGCGCCCGGGCGACGGCTTCGGGCTGGCTGTCATACAGGCGCACCGTGGAGCCGGCCTGGGCTGCGATCTGGGCGATGCCGCGGCCCATGGCGCCGGTGCCGATGATGGCGAGGGTGGGGAAGCGAGGTGTGCTCATGCGTGCAATTATGGAGGGTCGGAAATACGGAATACACCGGAATCGGCACTGGCAGGCCGGGAGCCCGCGCTGCTCAGCTCGGCAGCAGCACGGCGGCGCCCTGAAAGCGCCCGGCGCGCAGGTCGTCCATGGCCTGCTGCGCAGCCGTGAGCGGGTAGGGTGTGGTGTGCACCTGCAGCGGCGGCAGCGTGCGCAGCGCGGCGAAGAACTCGCGCGCGTCGGTGCGCGTCAGATTGGCCACCGACACCAGCTGGCGCTCCTGCCACAGCAGGGCGTAGGGAAATGACGGGATGTCGCTCATGTGGATGCCACCGCAGACCACGCGGCCGCCCTTGCGCACCGCCTTCAGCGCCAGCGGCACCAGCTCGCCCACCGGTGCAAACAGGATCGCGGCGTCGAGTTCCTCGGGCGGTGGCTGGTCGGAGCCCCCGGCCCAGGCGCAGCCAAGATCGCGCGCCTGCTGCTGCGCCGGCGTGTCGCCGGTGCGCGTGAAGGCCAGCACGCGCCGGCCCTGGCCGATGGCGACCTGGGCGATCAGGTGCGCGGCGGCGCCAAAGCCGTAGAGGCCGAGCACGCGCGCGTCGTCGCCGGCCATGCGCAGCGAGCGCCAGCCGATCAGGCCGGCACACAGCAGGGGCGCGGCATGGGCGTCGTCCAGGCCGAGCCCGTCCAGGTCGACGCAGAAGTCGGCGCGGGCCACCACGTGCGTGGCGTAGCCGCCGTCGCGCGTGCAGCCCGTGAATTCGGGCGCGTCGCACAGGTTTTCCTGGCCCGCCAGGCAATAGCGGCAGCGGCCGCAGGCGCCGCCCAGCCAGGGCACACCGACGCGCTGGCCCGGTCGCAGCCCGGTGACGCCCGCGCCCAGCGCATCGACGCGGCCGACCACCTCGTGGCCCGGCACCACCGGCCAGCGCGCCTGCGGCAGGTCGCCGTCCTGCAGGTGCAGGTCGGTGCGGCAGACGGCGCAGGCCTGCACGCGCAGCCGCACCTTGCCCGGGCCGGGTTCCGGCAGCGCGCGCCGCTCGGCCTGCAGTGCCTGGCGCGCGCCACGCAGCACCATGGCCAGGGTGGTTCCGGATGCGTTGTCGGTCATGAACCTGGAAACTGCGGTTGACTGCTCGTGAACGTCTTGAAATTCGTATGCATGGTGACCCTTCCTCCCCTGATCGCGTTCACCTGTCGGGTGAGCAGGCCATGCACCCGCCAGCGCGGTGCTCACTCTTGCCTGGCACGCCCATCACGGCACTGACGGGCGCATCCAATCGCGGTTTCCAGGTTGAGACC
>CAYRHV010000490.1:0-2061 GCA_964424045.1 uncultured Ottowia sp.
TTCTGGATCGCCCACCGCGGCGGCGGCAAGCTGGCGCCGGAAAATACCCTGGCTGCGTACCGCCTGGGCGCGGCGCACGGCTGGCGCATGTTCGAATGCGACGCCAAGCTGTCGGCCGACGGCGTGCTGTTCCTGCTGCACGACGACACGCTGGAGCGCACGACCAACGGCCACGGCGTGGCCGGGCGGCTGCCCTGGGGCGAACTGGCCCGGCTGGACGCCGGCAGCTGGCACTCGCCCGCTTACACCGGCGAGCCGATCCCGACGCTGGAAAACGTGACACGCTACTGCCTCGCCAACGAGCGGCTGCTCAACATCGAGATCAAGCCCACGCCCGGCGCCGAGGAGGCCACCGGCCACGCCGTGGCCGAGCTGGCCGCGCGCCTGTGGGCGCACGCCGCCACGCCGCCGCTGCTCAGCTCCTTCCAGCCCGCCTCCCTGCGCAGCGCGCAGCAGGTCGCGCCGGAGCTGCCGCGCGCCCTGCTGCTGGAGACGTTGTGGGACGGCTGGCTGGAGGCGGCGCGCACGCTCGGCTGCCGCGCCGTGACCGCCGACTATCCGCAGTGGAACGCCGATACCGTGGCGCAGGCCAAGGCAGCCGGCCTGCGCGTGTTCAGCTATACCGTCAACGACGAGGCGGCGCTGGAGCACCTGACCGCCCTGGGCACCGACGGCGTCTTCACCGACCGCGTCGACCGCTTCGGCCCCGCTGCGGGCTGAGAGGCTGTCACCCTCAGCGCTGCTGCCGCAGCAGCCAGGCCTGGCACGCCGAACTGACCAGCACCAGGGCCGCATAGGTGGCCATGCGGCCGTCGTGCCCGCTCAGCAGCAGCCCGACCAGCAGGACGAGCAGGCAGGCCGCCAGGTTGATGACGAGCTGACGGCGCCAGGTCGGCGCTCGCCCCGGCCGCCGCACCAGCAGCCGGGAAGCCGCCACCACCCCCGGCGCCAGCACCAGGGCCGGCGCAAACAGGCCGGCAAGGTGCCAGAACAGGTCCAGGAAACCCATGATCTTGATAAACGTCAAGACACCGGAACATGCCGGAGCCAAAAGCCGCGGCAGATTTTATAATCCCCGTCCATGACGCTCTGGGCTCTGGGGCTGAACCACACCACCGCGCCGCTGGATCTGCGCGGCCGCTTCGCGTTCGCGCTCGACCAGGTGGCGCCGGCGTTGACGCGGCTGCGGCAGATGCATGCGCAACGCCCGGAAGCCGCCCTGCTCTCCACCTGCAATCGCACCGAGGTCTATTGCGCCTCGGGCGAGGTGCAGATCGACCACACGCTGGACTGGCTGGCCCAGGCCGGCCAGGTGCCCGTGCACGCGCTGCAGGAGCACACCTACGTGTTGCAGAACGGCCAGGCCGCGCGCCACGCCTTCCGCGTCGCCAGCGGCCTGGACAGCATGGTGCTGGGCGAGCCGCAGATCCTGGGCCAGATGAAAAGCGCTGTGCGTGTCGCCCAGGACGCTGGCGCCCTGGGCACGACGCTGAATCAGCTGTTCCAGCGCAGCTTCGCCGTCGCCAAGGAAGTGCGCAGCTCGACCGACATCGGCGCGCACTCTATCAGCATGGCCGCCGCCGCGGTGCGGCTGGCGAGTCAGCTGTTCGAGGACCTGAGCCAGGTCAAGGTGCTGTTCGTCGGCGCCGGCGAGATGATCGAGCTCACCGCCACGCATTTCGCCGCCCGCAGCCCGCGCCACGTGGCGATTGCCAATCGCACGGTCGAGCGCGGCGAGAAGCTGGCGCACCGCTTCGGCGGCGAGGCCATGCGCATCGCCGACCTGCCCGAGCGCCTGCACGAGTTCGACGTCGTCGTCAGCTGCACCGCGGCCCAGGTGCCGATCATCGGCCTGGGCGCCGTCGAGCGCGCGCTCAAGAAACGCCGCCGCCGCCCCATGTTCATGGTCGACCTGGCGGTGCCGCGCGACATCGAGCCCGAGGTGAAGGACCTGGGCGACGTCTACGTCTATACCGTGGACGACCTCGCCCACGTGGTGCAGACCGGCCAGGCCAGCCGCCAGGCCGCCGTGGCCCAGGCCGAGGTCATCATCGACGCCGG
>CAYRHV010000491.1:0-2061 GCA_964424045.1 uncultured Ottowia sp.
CCGGCCTGTCCGGGCCGCAGCTGCGCAACATCGCGCTCACCGACACCTTCGAACCGGGCTCGGTGATGAAGCCGATCACCGCCGCGATCGCGCTCGAACTGGGCCGCGTGACCCCCCAGACCCTGATCCAGACCGGCCCCGGACGCTACCAGCTGGATCGCTACACGGTGCGCGACACGCATGACTACGGCACGCTGACGGTGGAGGGCGTGATCCAGAAGTCGAGCAATGTCGGCGCGCTGAAGATCGCGCAGAAGCTGGGCGCGCGCGAGATGTGGGACGCCTATTCGGCGCTCGGCTACGGGCGCAAGCCGGACCTGGCCTTTCCTGGCGCCGCGTCCGGCAAGGTGCGTCCCTGGAAGAGCTGGCGCCCGGTGGAGCAGGCCACCATGGCCTACGGCTACGGCCTGTCCGCTTCGTTGTTCCAGATGGCGCATTCCTACACCGCCTTCGCGCACGACGGCGTGATCATCCCGGCGACCCTGCTGAAGAGCCCCGATGGCGCCCCCGTGCCCGGCCTGCGCGTGTTCTCCGAGAAGACGGCGCGCGCGGTGCGCAAGATGCTGCACATGGCGACCGGCCCGGGCGGCACCGGCCAGCGCGCGCAGACCATCGGCTACTCGGTCGGCGGCAAGACCGGCACCGCGCGTAAGCAGGTCGGCAAGGGCTACGCCGCCAACAAGTACCGCGCCTGGTACGTGGGCATGGCGCCGATCGAGCAGCCGCGCGTGATCGTCGCGGTGATGGTCGACGAACCCAGCAACGGCGTGTTCTACGGCGGCAGCGTAGCCGCCCCGGTGTTCAGCGAGGTGGCGCAGCAGGCGCTGCGCATCATGGGCGTGGCGCCGGACATGGAGGTCAAGCCCGAGATCGTGGCCCAGCAGATCGAGGAATCGTTTTGACCCGCGCGCCGAGCACGATCCTGCATACCCCGCAAGAGGCTGCGCGCTGGCTGCGCGCGCGGGTGCGCGGCGCGCTGCACACCGACAGCCGGCGCGTGCGTGCGGGCGACGGCTTCATCGCCTGGCCGGGGGCGGCGCGCGACGGGCGCGCCTTCGTCGCTGCCGCGCTGGCCCAGGGCGCACTGGCCTGCCTGGTCGAGCAGGCGTGCAGCGAGGCCTTCGCCTTCGACGCCAATGCGCCGGTCGCCGGCTACGACGGCCTGAAGGCGGCCTGCGGCCCGATCGCCGACGCCTATTACGAATCGCCCTCGCGCGCGCTGGCCCTGGTGGCCATCACCGGCACCAATGGCAAGACCTCGACCGCCTGGTGGCTGGCGCATGCGCTGTCGGCGTTGCGCTCACCCGCGCTGTCGCCCTGTGCCGTGGTCGGCACGCTGGGCATGGGCGTGCCGTCGCGGCTGGAGGCTACCGGCCTGACCACGCCGGATCCGGTGCAACTGCACGCCGGCCTGCGCGCGCTGGCGGACCAGGGCGTGCGCAGCTGCGCGCTCGAGGCCTCGTCGATCGGCCTGGCCGAGCACCGGCTCGATGCCACGGCGATCCGCGTCGCCGTGTTCACCAACTTCAGCCAGGACCACCTCGACTACCACGGCACGATGGCCAGCTACTGGCAGGCCAAGCAGGCACTGTTCGACTGGCCCGGCCTGCAGGCGGCGGTGATCAATCTCGACGACGCGCACGGCCCGGCGCTGGCGCGCCATGCCGCTGCGCGCGGCCTGGATGTCTGGACGGTGTCGCTGCGCGGCGCCGCGCGCCTGGCGGCGCACGACCTGGCCTGGAGCGAGCGCGGCCTGCACTGGAGCGTGCACGAGGCCGGTGCCGGGGTCTCGCTCGGCGCTGCCCTGGTGGGCGAATACAACGCTGCCAACCTGATGGGCGTGCTCGGCGCCATGCGCGCCCTGGGCGTGCCGCTGGCGGACGCCGCCGCGGCCTGCGTCGCACTGCCGGCGGTGCCGGGGCGGATGGAGCGCATCGAGGCTGCCGGCGCGCCACTCGCCATCGTCGACTACGCGCACACGCCCGACGCGCTGGAGCAGGTGCTGCGCGCGCTGCGGCCGCTGGCCGAACGCCGCGGCGGCGCGCTCTGGTGCGTGTTCGG
>CAYRHV010000492.1:0-2060 GCA_964424045.1 uncultured Ottowia sp.
GCCCTGGCTCAAACTGCGACCGGGAGCCGAGCCCCGCTCGATCGACCTGCGCATGTTCACCACCAACCTGGCGCACGGGCGGCCGTACATCTTTCCGCTGGACGAAGGGGTGCCGTCGCGCACACTGCGCACCAGGGATCGCTTCCTGTTTCGCCCCGAAGAGCTGACCGGCTACCTGCCATCCCGCGTGATGTGGTGGCTGCGCCAGAAGGCCGAGCCCTATCGCCCGGATCCCGCGCATCCGGGCATGGATCCGGACCAGGCGGCCGGCCAGGGCCTGTACGAACTGCCGGCGGCTCGCGACCTGCCGATCCTGCTGGCGGCGCGCATGAGCCTGAGTTTCCCGCTGCTGTTCTCGGCCGTCCCGCTGTGGGCGGTCGACTACGACGTGCCGCACGGTCGGCGCGAGTTCCGCCGTTGCTGGTTCTCCGACGGTGGCATCAGCTCCAACTTTCCGGTGCACCTGTTCGACGGCCTGCTGCCGATGTGGCCGACCTTCGGCATTTCGCTGGAGCCGAAACTGCCCGAGCGCGACAACCTGGTCTACGTGCCGCGTTCGTATCGGCAGGGCTTTGGCGAGCGCTGGAGCCGCTTCGACGGCAAGGCGGAGCCCATCAGCCGCCTGGGCGGCTTCCTGAGCGCCATCGTCGCCACCATGCAGAACTGGAACGACAACGCGCTCTCGCGCATGCCCGGCGTGCGCGACCGCATCGCGCGCGTGCGTCTGCAGGACCATGAGGGCGGGATGAACCTGAACATGGAGGACGCGATCATCGATGCCGTTGCCGAGCGCGGCCTGGAGGCCGCCGTCGAGCTGCTCGAGTTGTATGCGCAGGCGCCGCCATCCGGCCAGCTGAACAACGCCTGGGATGAACAGCGGCTGGTGCGCCTGAACGTGCTGCTGAAGATGATCGAGGCCCGCGCCTCGGGCGTCGTGCAGGCGATCGATGGCGAGGTGGCGCACGCGACCCGCTACGGCGAGCTGATCGAGCGTCTGGGCCAGGAAGCCGGCCCTGGCTACGACGACATCCTGACGCCCGAAGAGGTCGACCATCTGCACAAGCTGCTGGCGCGGTTGAAGGGCGGCATGGCTGGCTTTGGCCGGGAGCCGGACGGCAACCCGTTCATTTCGGCGCCGCAGCCGGAGCTGCGCGTGCGGCCGCCGCTGTAGGGCGTGGGGCGGCAACCCGCCCGGCCACGCAGTGCTTGACCCTGCAAAGTCTGCCTGGGCAAATATAAAATGTCGCTTTCGCCACGTCGCCCCGCGCGGCGTGTTCTGGTTTCTGCATGTCGTCCGAATCCCTCCAGCCGCCGCGGCAGGTCGATCCGCCCCGTGAGTCGGCGCGCTTTCAGCCGCCGGGCGAGCGTGCCGACGCCGGCCTGCTGACCCTGCTGCGCCGCGCGCAGCTGGCACTCAGCCAGCTCGTGAGCGAGGAGACCGAGCTGGGCGGTTCCACCCTGCCGCAGTGGGTGCCGCTCTACAAGGTCCATCTGGGCCATGCCGACACCGTGGCCGGCCTGGCACGTGCCTGCCGCGTCGACACCGGGGCCATGACGCGCCAGCTCGACCGGCTGGAGCGCAAGGGCCTGTGCCGGCGCGTGCGCAGCGTGTCCGACCGGCGTGTGGTGCACATCGAGCTGACGGCCGCCGGCGAGGCCGAGGCGCGGCGCATGCCGCAGGTGCTCGGCAAGGTCTACCAGCGCGTGCTGGCGGGTTTCGAGCCGGCCGAATGGCAGCAGCTGCAGGCGCTGCTGTCGCGGCTGGCGACGGACGCCGAGGCCCTGTCCGGCGCCAGGAAGACGACCCGCCCCTGAGGCGGTCTCAAGAGCAAGGGAGCCAGCGTGGCCAATTCTGACCCAGGCGAGCCGACACCGGAGCGTGCCCCAACGGTGGAGGCGCCGCCTGGCACGACGCACCCGATGCGCCGGCGCGCCCTGCTGGGCGTGACGGCGCTGGTGCTGCTGGCGGCCGTGGCCTGGGGGCTGTACGACTGGCTGGTCCTGAGCCACGAGGAATACACCGACAACGCCTACGTCCAGGGCAACGTGGTGCAGATCAC
>CAYRHV010000493.1:0-2035 GCA_964424045.1 uncultured Ottowia sp.
CGCTCGGCATGGTCGGCCTGATCCTGATGCAGCACGGCAAGGGCGCCGACATGGGTGCGGCCTTCGGCAGCGGCTCCTCGGGCAGCCTGTTCGGCGCCTCGGGCAGCGCCAACTTCCTGTCGCGCGCAACCGCCGCGCTGGCCGTGGTGTTCTTCTCCAGCACGCTGGCGCTGGCCTATTTCGGCTTCAGCATCCAGAGCGCGGAACCCGGCGGCGGCAGCGTGCTGGAGCGTGCCGCCGCCGTCGCGCCCGCGGCGCCGGCACCCGAAGCGACGCCGCCGGCGGAGGCCGGTGCTGCCGCCGCGATCCCGACCGAGGACGCGAGTCTCGCGCCCGCACCGGCACCGGATGCGGCCGTGCCGGCTGCCACCGATTCGGGGGCGGCACAGATTCCGGGTCAATGACGCAGATCAAGAAACAGGTTTGTTGGGCAAGCCTTCGAGTCGTCGGGTGACCCGCGTTTGCGGGTAAACTCTGACGGCTTTCCAAGGCGCTGCTGCGGGCTCGATCCCGGCATTGCAGCCCGTGGCAGGCAATCCAGCCGTCGTGGTGGAACTGGTAGACACGCTATCTTGAGGGGGTAGTGGCGAAAGCTGTGCGAGTTCGAGTCTCGCCGACGGCACCAAACACAAGAAGGAGGCTCCGGGAACCAGCCGGAGCCGCGACACAGAGCCAGAGCGCACCATGAATCTTGCCGACTATCTCCCCGTCCTGCTTTTCATCCTGGTCGGCCTGGCAGTGGGAGCGCTGTGCCTGGCGATCGGGGCGGCGCTCAAGCCCCACAAGGCCGACCCGGCCAAGAACTCGCCCTACGAATGCGGTTTCGAGGCCTTCGAGGACGCACGCATGAAGTTCGACGTGCGCTATTACCTCGTGGCCATCCTGTTCATCCTGTTTGACCTGGAGATTGCCTTCCTCTTCCCCTGGGCGGTGTCGCTGCGCGAGGTGGGCCTGACCGGGTTCGTGGCCGTGCTCATCTTCCTGACGATCCTGGTGGTGGGCTTTGTCTACGAGTGGAAGCGGGGCGCCCTGGATTGGGAATGATGGCTCCCTCAGGTGGCGCCATCCGGAGAAGCGGACATGAATGAGCAGTTTCAGCAGAAGGGCTTCGTGCTCACCGGCATCGATGCCGCGGTCAACTGGGCCAAGACCGGCTCGCTCTGGCCGGTGACCTTCGGCCTGGCCTGTTGCGCGGTCGAGATGATGCACGTGGCGGCGCCGCGCTACGACCTGGCGCGCTTCGGCGCCGAGGTGTTCCGTGCCAGCCCGCGCCAGTCCGACCTGATGATCGTCGCCGGCACCCTGTGCAACAAGATGGCGCCGGCGCTGCGCAAGGTCTACGACCAGATGGCCGAGCCGCGCTGGGTCATCAGCATGGGCTCGTGTGCCAACGGCGGCGGCTACTACCACTACAGCTACTCGGTGGTGCGCGGCTGCGACCGCATCGTGCCGGTGGACGTCTACGTGCCGGGCTGCCCGCCCACCGCCGAGGCGCTGCTCTACGGCATCATCCAGTTGCAGCAGAAGGTGCGCCGCACGCACACCATCGCCCGGAGCTGAGCATGGCCGACTACGCAATTGCCATCGACGTCCTGCGGGACCACATTGCGGCGGCCCTCGGCGAGCGCGCCCAGGGCATCATGGTCTCGCGCGGCGAAGTCACCGTGACCGTGACGCCCGAGCACTACCTGGACGTCATGAAGACCCTGCGCGACGCGCCGGATTGCCGCTTCGAGCAGCTGATCGACCTGTGCGGCGTCGACTACTCCACCTACGGCGACGGCGGCTGGGAGGGCGCACGCTTTGCCGTGGTCTCGCACCTGCTGTCGGTGAGCCTGAACCAGCGCGTGCGCGTGCGCGTGTTCTGCGCCGACGACGAGTTCCCGGTGATCGGCTCGGTCGACGGCATCTGGAGCGCGGCCAACTGGTTCGAGCGCGAGGCCTTCGACCTCTATGGCATCGTGTTCGAGGGCCATCCCGACCTGCGCCGCATCCTGACCGACTACGGCTTCATCGGCCACCCGTTCCGCAAGGA
>CAYRHV010000494.1:0-2030 GCA_964424045.1 uncultured Ottowia sp.
CGGCATCGACCTCGTGCGCGCTGAAGCCCTGCTCGCGCAGGCTGCCGGCCAGGCGTTCGTAGATGAAGTCGGACAGCTTGTCTGCTGTAGTCGGATCGATCAAAGTGCCATGACGCGCAGTGTGCGCACCGAATTCGATAGTCCCCGGATTTTTATAAGGTTTTTGACGTGCCTGGCTTGAGACTGCAGTGGCAAATACTTGGGTTCCAAACGGAGTAATTGCGAACCGAATGGCTTCGCTTACGTCGAGGGGAAGTTTCTTTTCGACCAGCATGCGGATCACGCCCAGCGCGTGGCGCCGCAGCGCGAACGGATCCTTGTCACCGGTGGGGATCTGGCCGATGCCGAACAGGCCGACCAGGGTCTCCAGCTTGTCGGCCAGCGCCACCACCGTGCCGACGCGGCCGCGCGGCAGTTGGTCGCCGGCAAAGCGCGGCTTGTAGTGGTCCTCGATGGCCAGGGCGATCTCTTCCGACAGGCCGTCGTGGCGCGCGTAGTAGCCGCCCATGATGCCCTGCAGCTCGGGGAACTCGCCCACCATGTCGGTCAGCAGATCGGCCTTGGCCAGGCGCGCGGCGGTGTCCGCGGCCTGGGCCAGCACGGCGCCGCCGAGCTGCGTGCCGATGGCGCGCGCGATCGCGCGCACGCGTTCGCTGCGTTCGCCCTGGCTGCCAAGCTTGCCGTGGTAGACCACTTCGGCCAGCTGCGGCAGGCGGCTCTCGAGCGTGCGCTTGCGGTCCTGGTCGAAGAAGAACCGGGCGTCCGCCAGGCGCGGGCGCACCACGCGTTCGTTGCCGCCGATGACGGCACTGGGGTCGGCCGGCGTGATGTTGCTGACGACCAGGAACTGATTGGTGAGGCGCCCCAGCGCGTCCAGCAGCGGGAAGTACTTCTGGTTCGCCTTCATGGTCAGGATCAGGCATTCGGGCGGCACCGCCAGGAACTCGGGCTCGAAGCGGCAGGCCAGCACGTTCGGGCGTTCGACCAGGGCCGTGACCTCGTCCAGCAGGGCCGCGTCCTCGATCGCCGTCAATCCGGCCCCGGCCTGTGCCGCCGCGGCCTTGAGCTGCGCCGCGATGGCGGCGCGGCGCTCCTCGAAGGAAGCGATCACGGCACCGCGCGTGCGCAGCAGCTCGGCATACTGGTCGGCGTGCGGGATCTCGAGCGGGTCCTGCAGCGCCTCGAAGCGGTGGCCGCGCGTGCGGCGGCCGGCGGCCAGGCCGAGCGCCGTCACCGGCACCACGGCGCTGCCGTGCAGCGCCACCAGGCCGTGCGCCGGGCGCACGAACTGCACGCTGTCCCAGCCCGGCAGCGGCGTGCCCCGGTGCAACTGGTAGGTCATCACCTTCGGGATCGGCAGGTGCGTGATCGCTTCGTGCAGCGCCTGCTGCAGGCCGTCCGCCAGCGTGGCGCCGGGCGTCACGCTGTCGAGGAACAGGGCTTCGGCCTTGCCATCCGGCGCGCGCTGCAACGCGGGCACGGCGGCGGCGTCCAGCCCGAGCGCGGCGAGCTTCTTCAGCAGGGCGGGCGTCGGCCGGCCGTCGGCATCGAGGCCGACGCTCACGGGCATCAGCTTGCGCCGCAGCGCCTGGTCGGCCGCACGCGCCGCGACCTGGGTCAGGTGCACCGCCAGGCGGCGCGGGCTGGCGTAGGGCGTCACGCGCGCGTCGGCGGGCGCCAGGCCGAGGGCCTCGAGGCGTGCCGCCAGGGTGTCGGCGAACGCCTCTCCGAGCCGGCGCAGCGCCTTGGGCGGCAGTTCCTCGACCAGCAGTTCGACGAGAAGATTCTGTGTGCTCATGGTGGCGGGGCGTCTCAGGCGGCCTTGGGCTCGAGCTGCGCCACCCATTCGCGCGGTGCCAGCGGAAAGCCCAGGCGTGCGCGCGAGTCGTGGTAGCTGCGCGCCACCGCGCGTGCCAGGTTGCGGATGCGGCCGATGTAGGCGGCGCGCTCGGTGACCGAGATGGCGCCGCGCGCGTCCAGCAGGTTGAAGGTGTGCGCCGCCTTGAGCACCTGTTCGTACGCCGGCAGCG
>CAYRHV010000495.1:0-2028 GCA_964424045.1 uncultured Ottowia sp.
TGGCGGCGCAGAACGTCGAAATCGAGATGGTGCTGCAGACGCGCGGCCACGAGCATGTGGAAGAGCTGCTGGCGCGGCTGCGCGAAGCCGGGCTGGAGGTACGGCTGGTCAGCTAGTCGCAGCCGCTCCATGGTGTGTCCCGACCTTGCCTCGATGATCGCCCCGCACGCACACATCCAGCCATCACCCGCAGATCGCAAGAAAGGAACCCCATGCCGCAAGCCGCCGACTACGTGTCCACCCTGTTCCACGGCCAGGGCAACCCGGACAAGGTGACCGTGGCCTTCACCATGGCCCTGAACGCGCGCCTGAAGGGGCACAGCGCCTGCCTGATCCTGATGGCCGAGGCCGTGGCCCTGGGCCTGCCGGGTGCGACCGAGGGCATGGACATCGGCCAGCCCTTCGAGCCCGTGGCCGAACTGCTGCGCAAGTACCTGGCCGAAGGCGGGTGCGTCGCCGTCTGCAAGTCCTGCCTGCTGCACAACGGCTTCACCGAGGCGCAGGTGGACGAGCGTTACGAGATCATCACGGCGCCGGACGTGATCGATCTGCTGATGGGCGCCAAGGGCTCGCTGCAGGTCGCCTGAGCGGGCGCCGTGCCCCGGGCACCCGCTGCCACGGGCTGGATCAGCTCTTCACCGCGATCACGCCGCACGCCAGCCGTGGGCCGGCGTTGCCGGTGGGGTCGGTCTTCTGGTCGTCCGCGTCGCGGTGCACGATCAGCCCGCGGCCAATGATGTTGGACAACTTGAATTCACGGCTCACATGGTCGATGGTGGCCAGGCCGCTGGCATCGGCATGCAGCATCGGCAGGTCCCCGGCGTGGCCCTTGCCGGGCGCGCCGTGCCGCTTGCCGCGCGGGTTGTAGGGGCCGCCGGCGCTGCCGCCATCGCCCTCGCACACGCCCATCTCGTGGATGTGGAAGCCGACCTGGCTGCCGGGCGCGAGGTTGCGCACGCTGACGCTGACGCGCACGCTGCCGTCTTTCATCTGGTCGAAGTCGATCTCCCCTTCGATCGCCTGGCCCGTCACGGGCTGCTGGACCGTGGTCGCGTGCAACAGCGCCTGGGCGCGCTGTGCCGGTGCCGACGGAATGGGGGTGGAGCCGCAGGCGGCCAGGGTCAGCCCGGCAGCCGCAGCCAGGGCGAGAAAACGAGCTTGCATGACAGGAATTCCTTGTGAACGGGCCGCGACGAATGGCGCGGCCGGGTTGACGAGTCGGCATGGGTGCAAGGCACGCCATGACCCGCGCGAACCCTAGCCCAGGTCGGGGTGTCCACTGCGTGAATGCATGCAACTATGGCAACCGGACGCACGCCTCCGGCGGCCGATGCGCCCGGTCGCGAACTGCGTGCCACTCACACAAACTTGCGTTCGAAATGACAAATCACGAATGACCTTGTTGCGTTTCAACGATGGCAGCGTCATGGGTCATAGGCTGTGCCGGCACCGTCACGGCGCATGAAACGACACCCCTCCAATGGCCGCGGAGCAGGCCATGCCAGTGCAGCAGTGACCAGGATCCCCTGGGCTCGACCGGCAAAGCGGGGCAACCGGCTGTACGTGAGTGCCTGGCCGTGCCGCCCCCGTTGTTGCCGTGCTCGCCAAGCGCGCAACCCGGCTGCGCCCACCGCTTTCGATGGGCGCCGAAGGCCGCGGAGCAGGCCATCCCAGTGCACCCGTGACCAGGGTCCCCCTGGGCTTCGCCCAGCAAAGCAGGGCAAGCGACTGCGCGCCGCAGTCTGAGCGGGCGCAGGACAAGGCGCGTGCCGCAGCCAATGCTGGCGGCCTTGGCAAGGTGCGCAACGCCGTCATGCGCCGGCTCAGGCTGCGGCCCTTCGGGTGAGTGCCTGGCCGGGCCGCCCTCGTCGTTGCCGTGCTCGCCGGGTGTCCAACCCGGCTGCGCCCGCCGCCTCGATGGCAGCCCGGCCAGGCGCTCACGCGTTGCCGCTTGCCCCGCTTTGTTGGGCCTCGTGCGTCCCCCTTCCAGGGGGATGGAGCGCAGCGACATAGGGGGTGCGTCATCTC
>CAYRHV010000496.1:0-2027 GCA_964424045.1 uncultured Ottowia sp.
CCGCGCTACACCTCGTACCCGACCGCGGACCGCTTCGTCGAGGCCTTCGGCGAGGCCGACTACCTGAATGCGCTGGCGCAGCGGCGCGACTGTTCGGTGCTGGGCACGCGGCCGCTGTCGCTGTACGTGCACCTGCCGTTCTGCCGTTCGCTGTGCTACTACTGCGCCTGCAACAAGATCATCACGCGGCACCAGGAGCGCGCCGCGCCCTACCTGCGCTACCTCAGTCGCGAGGTGGACCTGCACGTGCAGCAACTGGGCGGGCGCCAGAGTGTCAGCCAGCTGCACCTGGGCGGCGGCACGCCGACCTTCCTCAGCGACGAGGAGCTGACTGAGTTGATGGCGATGCTGCAGCGCAACTTCAGCTTCGTCGCCGGCGGCGAGTATTCGATCGAGATCGACCCGCGCACGGTCGATGCCGGTCGGCTGGCGGTGCTGCGCCAACTGGGCTTCAACCGCATCAGCCTGGGGGTGCAGGATTTCGACCCCCTGGTGCAGAAGGCGGTGCACCGGATCCAGCCGGCCGAACAGGTGTTCGAGCTGGTCGCGGCAGCGCGCCAGCTGGACTTCGAGTCGATCAACGTCGACCTGATCTACGGCCTGCCGCGGCAGACACCCGAGTCCTTCGATCGCACGCTGGCGCAGGTGGCCGAACTGCGACCCGACCGCATCGCGCTTTATGGCTACGCCCACCTGCCCGAGCGCTTCAAGTCGCAGCGGCGCATCAACACCGGCGACCTGCCGTCGGCCGGTGGCAAGGTGACGATGCTGGCGCGCGCCCTGACCGCATTTCACGAGGCGGGCTACGTCCACATCGGCATGGATCACTTTGCCCTGCCCGAGGACGCGCTGGCGGTCGCGCGGCGCCAGGGCCGGCTGCACCGCAATTTCCAGGGCTACAGCACGCAGCCGGACTGCGACCTGATCGGCCTTGGCCTGTCGGCCATCGGCAAGGTGGGCGCCAGCTACAGCCAGAACGCCAAGGACCTGGCCGAATACCAGGACCGGCTCGACCAGGGCCACCTGCCGGTGGTGCGCGGCCTGGCGCTGTCGCGCGACGACGTGCTGCGCCGCGCGGTGATCATGTCGCTGATGTGCCAGGGCCGGGTGCATTTCCGCTCGGTCGAGCTGGCCTATCTGGTCGACTTCAAGAGCTGCTTTGCCGCCGAGCTGGAGCGCCTGCGCATGATGGAGGGCGACGGCCTGGTGAAGCTCAACGATATCGCCATCGAGGTCACGCCGCTGGGCTGGTTCTTCGTGCGCGGAATCGCGATGGTGTTCGACCGCTACCTGCAGGCGCGTCGCAGCCGGGCCCGGTTTTCTAAAATCCTCTGATGAACACCTCGCTTGCTGCCACCGCCCTGCTGATGGGGCTGGTGGGCGGCCCGCACTGCATTGCCATGTGCGGGGCCGCCTGCGCCGGCATCGGGCAGGCGGCGGCGCCGCGCAGCACCCAGGCCATCGCCCTGTTCCAGCTGGGGCGGCTGGTGGGCTATTCGGCGCTGGGCGCGCTGGCGGCGGCCTCGATGCGGGGGCTGGGCTGGCTGACCGTGCAATCGGCGGCGCTGCGGCCGGCCTGGACCATGATCCACGTGGCGGCCGTGCTGCTGGGCCTGGTGCTGCTGGTGCAGGCGCGCCAGCCCGTGTGGCTGGACACGGGGGCCCGGCGCGTCTGGGCCCGCGTGCGCCAGGCCACGCAGTCGATGGGACTGGTGGCGCCGCTGGGCCTGGGCACGGCCTGGGCCCTGCTGCCCTGCGGGCTGCTGTATTCGGCCGTCATGGTGGCGGCGCTGGCCGGCAGCGTCGCCGGTGGCGCGGCGGTGATGGCCCTGTTCGCGCTCGGTTCCGGCCTGGCCCTGTCGGCCGGTCCGTGGCTGCTGCTGCGCCTCGGCGCGCGCGGCCGCGGCGGGCTGGGCCTGCGCCTGGCCGGCCTGGCACTGCTGCTGACCTCGGCCTGGGGCCTGTGGATGGGCCTGGTGCACGAGCAGGCGCCGTGGTGCGTGGTGCCGGGCGCCTGAACGCCGGCG
>CAYRHV010000497.1:0-2023 GCA_964424045.1 uncultured Ottowia sp.
TTGGTGCCCAGGAGAGGACTCGAACCTCCACGGAGTTACCCGCTAGTACCTGAAACTAGTGCGTCTACCAATTCCGCCACCTGGGCATCAGGAAACGGGGATTCTAAATCAAAAAATCAACAGTCATCAACAACCTGCTCGAAGAAATCGAGGGGACGGTCCAGGGCCACCGTGACGGCCACGGTTTCGTGCTGCGCGACGACGGCGAGGCGGACATCTACCTCGCGCCGGGCGAGATGCGCGCCGTGCTGCACCGCGACCGCGTCAAGGTGCGCGTGGTGCGCCATGATCGACGCGGCCGGCCGGAAGGGCGCGTGCTCGAGATCGTCGAGCGGCCCGCCAGCCCGATCATCGGGCGCCTGCTGAACGAGGGCGGCCTGTGGCTGGTGGCGCCGGAGGACCGGCGCTACGGCCAGGACGTGCTGATCTCCCGGGGCGCGATCGGGGAGGCACAGGCGGGCCAGGTGGTGGTGGTCGAGCTGACCGAGCCGCCGGCGCTCTATGGCCAGCCGGTCGGGCGCGTCACCGAGGTGCTGGGCGACATCGACGACCCCGGCATGGAGATCGAGATCGCGGTGCGCAAGTACGGCGTGCCGCACGAGTTCTCGCAGGCCTGCAGTGCCGCGGCCGCGGCGCTGCCGGAGACGGTGCAGGCGCGCGACCGGACCGGGCGTGTCGACCTGACGGACGTGCCCCTGGTCACCATCGACGGCGAGGACGCGCGCGACTTCGACGATGCGGTCTATTGCGAGCCGGCGGTGGTTTCCGGGCGCGGCCGCAAGCCCAATGGCTGGCGCCTGCTGGTGGCCATCGCCGACGTCAGTCACTACGTCCGCAGCGGCGGCCCGATCGACGTCGACGCCTACGAGCGTGCGACCAGCGTCTATTTCCCGCGCCGCGTGATCCCGATGCTGCCCGAGAAGCTGAGCAACGGCCTGTGTTCGCTGAATCCGGACGTCGACCGGCTGTGCATGGTGTGCGACATGCTGGTCGGCCGCACCGGCGAGATCCTGGCCTACCAGTTCTATCCGGCGGTGATGAAAAGCCACGCGCGCCTGACCTATGACGAGGTGGCGGCGATCCTGGGCAACACGCGCGGTCCCGAGGCACAGGCGCGCGCCGAACGCGTGCCGGACCTGCTGCACCTGCACGAGGTCTTTCGCGCCCTGCTGCAGGCGCGCGGGCAGCGTGGTGCGGTCGATTTCGACACCGTGGAGACGCAGATCGTCTGCGACGACGCCGGGCACATCGAGAAGATCGTGCCGCGCGAGCGCAACGATGCACACCGGCTGATCGAGGAATGCATGCTGGCCGCCAACGTCTGCGCCGCCGACTTCGTCGGCCTGGGCAAGCACGTGGCGCTGTATCGCGTGCACGAGGGCCCGACACCGGAGAAACTGGAGCTGCTGCGTGCCTACCTGAAGGCGCTGGGGCTGGGCATGACGCTGGGCGACGAGCCCCGGCCACAGGAATTCCAGCAGATCGCCGTCGCGACCCAGGAGCGGCCCGACGCCGAGCAGGTCCAGATGATGCTGCTGCGCTCCATGAGCCAGGCGATCTACACGCCGATCAACAGCGGGCATTTCGGCCTCGCCTACGAGGCTTACACCCACTTCACGAGCCCGATCCGGCGCTATCCGGACCTGCTGGTGCACCGCGTCATCAAGGCCATCCTGGCCGGGCGCCGATACCAGTTGCCGGCCCTGCCGACACCGGGCGAGGCGCACGAGAAGCTGGCCCGGCGCCTGCAGCTCGAGCAGGCACAGCGGGGCCGCGAACCGACCCGTGGATCCCGGCGCGCTTCCGAGGAAACCCTGGGCTGGGAAGCCGCGGGCATCCACTGCAGCGCCAACGAGCGGCGTGCCGACGAGGCCAGCCGCGACGTCGAGGCCTGGCTCAAGTGCAAGTACATGAAGGAGCACCTGGGCGAGGAATACGGCGGCACCGTCAGCGCGGCGACCAGCTTCGGCCTGTTCGTGACGCTCGACGAGCTGCACGTCGAGGGCCTGGTGCACATCACCGA
>CAYRHV010000498.1:0-2014 GCA_964424045.1 uncultured Ottowia sp.
GGCGTCACCACCGAATACCTGGTTTCGGCCGACCAGATCCAGATCAAGATGGCGCAGGGCGCCAAGCCGGGCGAAGGCGGCCAGCTGCCCGGCGGCAAGGTGTCCGACTACATCGCCCGCCTGCGCCACAGCGTGCCCGGCGTCGGCCTGATCAGCCCGCCGCCGCACCACGACATCTACTCGATCGAGGACCTGGCCCAGCTCATCCACGACCTGAAGAACGTCGCGCCGCACGCCAGCATCAGCGTCAAGCTGGTGAGCGAGGTCGGCGTCGGCACCGTGGCCGCGGGCGTCGCCAAGTGCAAGGCCGACCACGTCGTGATCGCCGGTCACGACGGCGGCACCGGGGCCTCGCCCTGGTCGTCCATCAAGCACGCCGGCAGCCCCTGGGAGATCGGCCTGGCGGAAACCCAGCAGACCCTGGTGCTGAACCGCCTGCGCGGCCGCATCCGCGTGCAGGCCGACGGCCAGATGAAGACCGGCCGCGACGTCGTCATCGCCGCCCTGCTGGGTGCCGACGAGTTCGGCTTTGCCACCGCGCCGCTGGTGGTCGAAGGCTGCATCCAGATGCGCAAGGGCCAGCTCAACACCTGCCCGGTCGGCATCGCCACGCAGGACCCGGTGCTGCGCCAGCGCTTCACCGGCAAGCCCGAGCACCTGATCCATTACTTCCTGTTCGTCGCCGAGGAAGTGCGCCAGATCATGGCGCAGCTGGGCGTGCGCCGCTTCGACGAGCTGGTGGGCCGCGCCGACCTGCTCGACATGCGGCGCGGCATCGCGCACTGGAAGGCCGAAGGGCTGGACTTCTCGCGCCTGTTCGCGCAACCACCGGTGCCGGCCGAAGTGCCGCGCCGCCATTGCGAGGAGCAGGACCACGGCCTGGCGCGCGCGCTCGACCACCGCCTGCTGGCGCAGGCGCGCCCGGCCATCGAGACGGGGGCACGGGTGCGCATCCTGGACAGCGCACGCAATGGCAACCGCTCGGTCGGCGCCCTGCTCTCGGGCGCCGTGACCCAGGCCCATCCCGAAGGCCTGGCCGACGACAGCATCCACATCCAGCTCGAAGGCACGGGCGGCCAGAGCTTCGGTGCCTTCCTGTGCCGCGGCATCACGCTGCACCTGGTCGGCGACGCCAACGACTACACCGGCAAGAGCCTGTCGGGCGGCCGCATCGTGGTGCGCCCGAGCCTGGATTTCGGCGGCGCCTGGCACGACAACATCATCGTCGGCAACACCGTGTTGTATGGCGCCACCAGCGGCCAGGCCTTCCTTGCCGGCGTGGCCGGAGAGCGCTTCGCGGTGCGCCTGTCGGGCGCCACGGCGGTGGTCGAGGGCACCGGCGACCACGGCTGCGAGTACATGACCGGTGGCACCGTGGTGGTGCTGGGCCGCACCGGCCGCAATTTTGCCGCTGGCATGTCGGGCGGCGTGGCCTACGTCTACGACGCCGACGGCCAGTTTGCCAGCCGCTGCAACCTGGCCATGGTCAGGCTGGAACACGTGCTGCCGGCGGCCGAGCAGCGCGCGCGCGAGAGCGCCGGCAGCATGCACTGCGGCCGCAGCGACGAAGAGCAGTTGAAGGCCCTGCTGGACGAGCATCTGCGCTGGACCGGCAGCCGCCGCGCACGCGAGCTGCTCGAGCACTGGGACGCCGCGCGCGCGCGTTTCGTCAAGGTATTCCCGAACGAGTACCGGCGCGCGCTGGCCGAGCTGCACGCCCGCCAGGCGCCGCCCGAGGCGCCTGCGCCGAACGCCCGTGCCAGCCGCAGGAAGCAGGTGCCCTCCAACTCCTGAAGCGCGCCGCCCGCGCGCATCCGCATCCCGACGCAGACATCACGACCATGGGCAAGATCACCGGTTTCCTGGAATTCGACCGCATCGAGGAGCCACACGCACCGGTGGCCGAGCGCGTCACGCACTTTCACGAGTTCGTCAGCACGCTGAAGGAAGACGCGGCGCGCCAGCAGGCGGCGCGCTGCATGGACTGCGGCGTCCCGTTCTGCAGCCACGGCTG
>CAYRHV010000499.1:0-2006 GCA_964424045.1 uncultured Ottowia sp.
GGCCATCACTTCCTGTCGGTGCACAAGAACGGCCAGGTGGCGATCGTGCACACCAACGGCAACAAGGACTGCCACCTCATCCTGCGTGGCGGCAAGCTGCCCAACTACGACGCCGGCAGCGTGAAGACGGCGTGCGAGCAGCTGGTTGCCGCGCAGCTGCCGCCGGCGCTGATGATCGACGTCAGCCATGCCAACAGCAGCAAGAAGCACGAGCGCCAGCTCGACGTGACGCAGGATATTGCGGCGCAAGTGAGCGCTGGCTCGCGCTGCATCTTCGGCGTCATGGTGGAAAGCCACCTGCGTGACGGCGCGCAGAAATTCACGCCCGGCCAGGACAAGGTGGAGGCACTGGAATACGGCAAGAGCATCACCGATGCCTGCATTGGCTGGGAGGGCTCGCTGACGATCCTGCAGACACTGTCCGACGCCGTGCGGGCGCGCCGGGCACTGGGCAAGGCGGCTTGAGCCGATCTACCGGCCGCCTGCGGCGGCGGTGGTCGTGGCTGGTTAAGCTTGCGTCAACACGAACGAGGAGATTCGCATGAGCACCGCTTACGTCCCGCCCCGGGTCTGGCGCTGGGAGCCGAAGGAAGACAACAAGTTCGCCGGCATCAACCGCCCGACGGCGGGTGCGCGCTTCGAGCGCGAACTGCCGGTGGGCCAGCACCCGCTGCAGCTCTACTCGCTGGGCACGCCCAACGGGCAGAAGGTGACGATCCTGCTGGAGGAACTGCTGCAGCAGGGCATCGGAGGCGCCGAATACGACGCCTGGATGATCGACATCGGCGAGGGCGATCAGTTTGGCGGCGGCTTCGTCGCGGTGAACCCCAATTCGAAGATACCGGCGCTGGTCGATCGCAGCGCAGAACCGGCAATCCCGCTGTTCGAGTCGGGCGCCATCCTGCTGTATCTGGCGGAGAAGTTCGGTGCCTTCGTGCCGGCACAGCCTGCTGCGCGCGCCGCCTGCCTGTCGTGGCTGTTCTGGCAGGTGGGCGCGGCGCCCTACCTGGGCGGCGGCTTCGGCCACTTCTACGCCTACGCGAACGAGAAGCAGCAGTATCCGATCGACCGCTTCACCATGGAGGTCAAGCGCCAGCTGGATCTGCTGGACCAGCAACTGGGCCGGCATGAATACGTGGCGGGCAGCGACTACACGATCGCCGACATGGCGATCTGGCCCTGGTACGGGGCGCTGGTGGTGAACGAGGCCTACGGCGCGGCCGAGTTCCTGGACGCGGCCAGCTATCGCAACGTCGTGCGCTGGCAGCAACAGCTGGCGGCGCGCCCGGGCGTGCGGCGCGGTCGCCTGGTGAATCGCAACAGCGGGCTGCGCGAGCGCCATGCGGCGAGTGACTTCGACGGCCTGGTCTGAGGGAATGCGAGCGGCGCATCGGACGACATGACACAGAGGATCTGCATCTACGGTGCCGGCGCCATCGGCGGCTGGCTGGGAGCGCGGCTGGCGGCGCAGGGCGCGACCCTGAGTGCCGTGGCGCGCGGCGCGACGCTGGCGGCCCTGCGCGCGCACGGGCTGCGTCTGCGCGAGGCCGGCAACGACGACGCCCTGGTCGAGCGATCCTGGCCGGTTCAGGCCAGTGAGGACCCGGCCGAACTGGGCGAGCAGGATCTGGTGATCGTTGCCGTCAAGGCGCCGGCGATGGGCGAGGTGGCGCGCCGGATCGCGCCGCTGCTGGGGCCGGACACGGTGGTGCTGACGGCCATGAACGGCGTGCCGTGGTGGTTTCTGCAGGGCTTCGGCGGATCGCTGGCGGGCACGCAGCTGGAGTCGGTCGATCCCGGGGGCGCGATCGCGCAGGCGATCGACGCGCGGCGCGTGATCGGCACCGTGGTGCACGCCAGCTGCTCGGTGGACGAGCCCGGGGTGATTCGCCGTCACTTCGGCAACGGCCTGATCGTGGGCGAGCCGGCCGGGGGCGAGACGCCGCGGCTGGCGGCGCTGGCGGCGCTGCTGCGCGCGGCGGGCTTCGACACCACGGTGTCGCCGC
>CAYRHV010000500.1:0-2001 GCA_964424045.1 uncultured Ottowia sp.
GGTCACCATCATCCCGCGCGGCCGCGCGCTGGGCGTGACCATGAGCCTGCCCGAGACCGACCGCTACAGCTACGACAAGGAGTACATGCTCAACCAGATCGCCATGCTGTTCGGCGGCCGCATCGCCGAGGAGGTGTTCATGGGCCACATGACCACCGGCGCCTCGAACGACTTCGAGCGCGCCACCAACCTGGCACGCGACATGGTGATGAAGTACGGCATGAGCGAGGCGCTCGGTCCCATGGTCTACGCCGAGAACGAGGGCGAGGTGTTCCTGGGCCGCAGCGTCACCAAGACCACCAACATCTCGGAGGAGACCATGCGCAAGGTCGACGCCGAGGTGCGCCGCATCATCGACGAGCAGTATGCGCTGGCGCGCCAGCTGATCGAGGACCACAGCGACAAGATGCACGCCATGGCCAAGGCCCTGCTCGACTGGGAAACCATCGACATGGAGCAGCTGGACGACATCATGGCCGGCCGCGATCCGCGTCCGCCCAAGGACTGGACGCCGCGCACGCCGCCGTCGGGTGGCCCGAGCGGCGGTTCGCCGGCGGCCGAGGCCAAGTCGACCGATCCGGCACCGACCGCGGCCTGAGCCGCGCGCCGGGGTTTCGCAACGGGGCTTTCGGCCCCGTTTTTTCTGTCACTGCGTGCGTGGCGTGCGCTGCGCCCGGCCATATTCGAGGCCCGACCTGATCGCACCCGACCCGTCACGCATCGAACCGGAGTCTCCACGATGACCGATTCCAGCCTGCCCACCCCGATCGACGCCCTGATCGAGCGCAACGCCGACACCTGGCGCGCCTATTGCCAGCATGCCTTCGTGCGCGGTCTCGGCACCGGCACGCTGCCGGCCGAGGCGTTTCGCCACTACCTGCGCCAGGACTACCTGTTTCTGGTGCACTTTGCCCGTGCCTGGGGCCTGGCCGTCTACAAGAGCCGCAACATCGGCGAGCTGCGCCAGGGCCTGGACAGCCTGAAGGCCATCGTCGAGCTGGAGCTGGGCCTGCACATCGACTACTGCGCCCAGTGGGGCATCAGCGAGGACGAGCTGGCGCACCTGCCCGAGGCGCGCCAGACCATGGCCTACACGCGCTACGTGCTCGACGCCGGCCTGCGCGGCGACCTGGTGGACCTGCACGTGGCGCTGGCACCGTGCCTGATCGGCTATGCGGATCTGGCGCGCTGGCTGGCGGCGCAGGACTTCACCGTGCGTGGCGCTGCCAACCCCTACGAGGCCTGGATCGCCATGTACGTGAGCGACGAATTCCAGGCTGCCGCCGAGGCCGAGCGGCGCTGGGTGAACCAGCAGCTCGCGGCAGCCACCCCGGCCCGGATGGACGAGCTGTCGCGCACCTTCGACGAGGCGACGCGGCTGGAGATCGACTTCTGGCAGATGGGGCTGGACGCCGCCCAGGCCTGAGCCGAATCGCCGCCCGCCGCATCCGTTCCGCCATGCCGCCGAGCACTTTCGCAGACCGTCCCGGCGAAGCCCCTGCCTGGCGCACCACGCGCTTTCGCATCGAGCTGACCGAGCCGCGTGTGATGGGCATCGTCAACGTCACGCCGGACTCGTTTGCCGACGGCGGCGAGCACGCCGATACCCGGTCGGCGCTGCACCACTGCGAGCAGCTGCTGCGCGAGGGCGCTCACATCCTCGACATCGGCGGCGAGTCGACGCGCCCCGGCAGCCCGCCGCTGCCGCTGGAAGACGAGCTGGCGCGCGTGCTGCCGGTGCTGCAGGGCGCGCTGCAGCTGGGCGTGCCGGTGTCGATCGACACCTACAAGCCCGAGGTGATGCAGGCGGCACTCGACCTGGGTGCCGACATCGTCAACGACATCTGGGCGCTGCGCCGGCCCGGCGCGGCCGAGGTGGTGGCGCGCCACCCGTCGTGCGGCGTCTGCCTGATGCACATGCACCGCGATCCGCGCACCATGCAGGTGGCGCCGATGGCGGGCGACGCCGTGCCGCAGGTGCGCGAATTCCTGCACCAGCGC
>CAYRHV010000501.1:0-1998 GCA_964424045.1 uncultured Ottowia sp.
CGCTGGTGATCGTCAAGGTCGAACCGCCGCTGGTCGAAGCCAAGCCGCAGCGCCGTTCGACCTATGCACCGCTGAATTAAGACACCCCCTATGTCGCTGCGCTCCACGGGCTCGCCGCCAGAGGCGGCGGCTCTTCGGCCCGTCCAGACCTGCGCAGGCAGGTCTGGAGCCGCGGGCCTCAGCCCCCTGCAAGGGGGACGCACCCTGTGCCCAGGGAGACCCTGGTCACGGGTGCACTGAGATGGCGAGATGGCCTGCTCCGCGGCCTTTGGGGGCCCATCGAAAACGGTGGGCGCAGCCGGGCCGAACGCCCGGCAAGCACGGCAACGACGAGGGCGGTCCAGCCAGACGCTCATGCGCAGCCAGTTGCGCCGCTTCGCTGGGCTGACACCCAGGTGGCCCCGGTCGCGAGTGCCCGCGCATGGCCTGCTCCGCGGCCATCGGAGTCGCACCACTACAACTCGTACGAACTCGCGCTCGAAATGACAAATGAAGAATGACCTCGCCTCGCTTCAATGATCGCAGTGTCATTGGTCATGGCGACGTCGTTCGTCATATTTTTGAACCTGAGTCCGGCAATCAGCGCGCCTTTTCCTCGATGGCGCGCAGCCGGGTCTCGGTCTTGCGGTCGCGCTCCAGGGCATCGAGCGCCAGTTCGTCGCGCCGCGCCGCCTGCAGCTCGGCGCGCTGGCGCAGGCGCGCCTGGCGCAGGCAGTCGTTGACGGCAAAGCGGCGCCAGCACGCCAGCTCGTCCTGCGCGTAGCGCGTGCGGGCGGCCTCGCGCTGCTGCGTCAGGCGCGCGCGCTCGCCCTGCAGCCAGGCGTCAAGGCCGGCGGCGTCGAGCTGCGGCGGCGGCACGGGCGGAAGTGCCGGCATCTCGGGTTGCACGGCCTGCTGCGCGCAGCCGGCGGCCAGCAGCAGGGTGACGACCAGGACGGCGACGCGTTTCATCCTAAATCCGGCAGTTGGATGCGTCTGCCAGTGCTGCCCTCGGCGTGCCAGGCAAGAGTGAGCGCCGCGGCTCCAAAGGCGCCTGCGCGCCTTTGGACTGCGCGAACGGGTCCAGCCTCTGGCTGGGCCGCACCCTGCAAGGGCGAGGAGGCCGCGCACTGGTGTGCGCCACGACGAGCAACGCCGCATGGCGCGGCGAGGGCGGTGCTGGCAGGCGTATAGCGCTCTCACCCAACAGGTGAACGCCGCCGGGGCAGTCGAAGTCAATATTCATGCAGGCTTCAAGACGATGATCAGCGGTCAACTGCCGGATTTAGGTTCATGTCAGCTTCGTTTCCACGGCGCGGTGCGGCAGGCGCAGGTATTCGGCCGACTGCATCTCGTGCAGCCGGCTCACGGTGCGCGGAAACTCGTGCCGCAGCGGTCCCTCGGTGTAGAGCTGCTCCGGCGGCACCGCCGCCGACAGGATCAGCTTGACATGGCGGTCATAGAGCACGTCCACCAGCCAGGTGAAGCGGCGCGCCTCGGAGGCCATGCGCACCGGCATGTGCGGCACGTCGGACAGCAGCACGGTGTGGAAGCGGCTGGCGATCTCCAGGTAGTCGTTCTGCGAACGCGGACCGCCGCACAGGGTGCGGAAGTCGAACCAGACGACGCCGCCGGCGCGCCGGCGCGCGCGGATCTCGCGTGCCTCGATGCGCAGTACCGGGTCATCGTCGGCGCGCGTGGCCAGCTCGTTGAAGGTGGCCTCCATCGCCGCGTCGGCTTCGGCGCCCAGCGGCATGTGGTAGATGCGCGCCGCCTCCAGCGTGCGCTGGCGATAGTCGACGCCGTTGTCGACATTCACCACCTCCATGCGCTCGTTCAGCAGCGCGATCGCGGGCAGGATGCGATCGCGGTGCAGGCCGTCGGGATAGAGGTCGTCGGGCCGGAAATTGCTGGTGGTGACGAAGCCGACGCCGTTGTCGAACAGCGCCACCAGCAGCCGGTAGAGGATCATGGCGTCGGTGATGTCGGCGACGTGGAACTCGTCGAAGCAGATCAGCT
>CAYRHV010000502.1:0-1997 GCA_964424045.1 uncultured Ottowia sp.
ACCATCGGCGGCGTGTTGGGCAGCATGGCCGCCACGGTGTCGTTCTTGCCGATGCCGGCACGCTGCAGGCTGCTGGCCAAGCGTCGGCAGCGCGCGTAGGTCTCGGCCCAGCTCTGCCGCAGCGGGCCATGCACCACGGCCAGGCGCTCCGGGTAGACCTCGGCGGCGCGCTGGACGAAGGCCAGCGGCGTCAGCGGTGCGAAATTGGCCTCGTTGCGAGCCAGGTCGGTGTCGAAAGCGCTGGGCATGGGGGCTCCTTGGAATCCATGAACGGGAACGCTTCGCCATCATAGCCAGCGGCCCCGGACCCAAAGCGGCCCGCCACGCCAGCCGGCGGCAGATGCGGACGATGACAAAGACCACACAATTTGTAGTGAATAAGGGAAAACCCTTGATTCTTTGCGCTGGCTCAAGCTTTCCGTATGACCCTTTGCCGAGAATGGTTACATGAATTGGACGACGTCCAGATTGATTCATCAGCAAAGGAGAAGTCGCATGAGGAAAACCAGGTTGCTCCCCATTGCCCTCGGAGTTGCCACGCTGGCGTTGTCGCTGGCACTGCCGACGCAGGCCGCCGAAGACGAACCCATCCAGCCGCTGGTCGCTGCCCAGGTCACCGACCCGGCCAAGGTCGAGCTGGGCAAGAAGCTGTGGTTCGACCCGCGTCTGTCGCGTTCGGGCTTCATCTCCTGCAACTCCTGCCACAACCTGAGCATGGGCGGCAGCGACAACGTCGCCGCCTCGGTCGGCGACCGCTGGCAGAAGGGCGGCATCAACTCGCCTACGGTGCTGAACTCGGTGCTCAACATCGCCCAGTTCTGGGACGGTCGCGCCAAGGACCTGGCCGACCAGGCCGGCGGCCCGATCGAGAACCCGATCGAGATGAACTCCACGCATGAGATTGCAGTGGCCACGCTGCGCTCGATCCCGGGCTATGTGGCGGAATTCAAGAGCGTCTACAAGGTCGACGCGATCGACATCCAGCAAATCACCGACGCGCTGGCCACCTTCGAGGCCACCCTGGTGACGCCCAACGCACGCTTCGACCAGTGGCTGAAGGGTGACAAGACGGCGATCACCGACGTCGAACTCAAGGGCTACCAGCTGTTCAAGACCTCGGGCTGCGTGGCATGCCACAATGGCCCGGCCGTGGGCGGCAACATGTTCATGAAGATGGGCGTGGTCGCCGAATACAAGACCGACCACCCGGCCGAGGGCCGTTCGGCAGTCACCGGCAACGTGATCGACCGCTTCACCTTCAAGGTACCCACCCTGCGCAACGTGGAACTGACCTACCCCTACTTCCACGACGGCGCCGCCCAGACGCTCACCGAGGCGGTAGACATCATGGGCCGCCTGCAGCTCGGCCGGGTCTACACCGAAGAGGAAAACGCGCAGATCGTGGCCTTCCTGAAGACGCTCACCGGCGACCAGCCGCAGATCACGATGCCGATCCTGCCGGTGTCCAGCGACCAGACGCCGCGCCCCGATCCGTTCGCACCGATCGTGGCCCCGGGCAAGAAGTAAGGGTCATGCACCGCCACGCCACCCCCGACCTGGCGCTCGTGGAACGCCTGCAGGCCGCCGGCCTGCAGCCCACGCGCCAGCGCCTGGCGGTGGCGGCGCTGATGCTGACCAGGCCCGCCCACATGACGGCCGAGCAGGTGCTGGGCGCGTTGCGCGAGCCACCGGCCGTCGCTGGCGCGGCCACCGGCGAAGCCGCCGAACCGCCGGTGCGCATCTCGCGCGCCACGGTCTATTCAACCCTGGCCCAGTTTGCCCAGGCCGGCCTGCTGCGCGAGCTCCACACCGGCTGCGCCGTGGTCTATGACAGCGAGCCCACGCCGCACCACCACTGGCTGGACGTCGAAAGCGGCCAGGTGCACGACCTGCCGGGCGGCGTGTCGCTGCAGGTCAGCGGCCTGGAACACCTGCCCGAGGACCTGCAGGTGCAGGACCTGCAGCTGATGCTGCGCGTCCGGCGCCGGCCGGCCTGA
>CAYRHV010000503.1:0-1994 GCA_964424045.1 uncultured Ottowia sp.
GTCCAGGCCTGCAGCAGGGCCACGCCGTGCGCGCCCAGCGGCCAGGACGGGGCCAGCTGCCGCAGCCGCGCCAGCAGCCGGCGGTCCGCCTGCTGCGGCGCGATCGCGTAGGCGGCGCGCACGCCGGTCAAGCCGAGCGCCTTGTTCGGCGTGATCAGGCGCCAGACGCGGTCGAGCGCCGTCGCGTCGAGGCTGGGCGCACCCGCCAGGCGCAGCGGCTCGTAGGCCTGGTCCAGCACCAGCACCTGCTCCGGCCGCAGCGCCATGACGCGCGCCGCCAGGCCGGCGTCGGCCTGGCCGAGCGGGCTCGAGGGCTCGCACGACCACAGCAGGCGGGCGTCCGCCGGAACCGCCACCGGCCGCAGCCCGACCGCCTGCGCGGCCCGGGCGTAGTCGCCGTAGGCGTGGGCCGGCTGCCAGAGCGTCGCCGGTCCGGCCCCGGCCTGCTGCGCCAGCAGCTGCACCGCGACCGAGACGCGCTGGATGAACTCGCTCGCGCTGCCAGCCACGAAGATGCGCTGCGGCGCCACCGCGTGCCAGTCGGCCAGTGCGCGCACCAGTGCCTCGTAGCCGGGGTCGGGATAGTGGCGGGCATCCGCCCGTGCCAGCGCTTGCAGCGCCGCCGGACAGGGGCCGCAGGCATTGGCATTGGTCGACAGGTCGTGGAGCGGCACGCCCAGCGCGTCCGGGCCGCCATGCGCGGGAGTCTCTGGCGGCGCCGGCCAAGAGACGGGTTGCTGCAGCGTAGTCATGGCCACCCCCTCCAGCTCAAGGCGCGACCGCCAGTGCCAGCAGGACCGCGCAGGCCAGCAGGGTCGCCGCCAGCGCGGCATGCGAGCCGATGGCGCAGGCGCGCACCAGGTCGGCACCCTGCGGCGCGCGCCCGGCGACGTTCAGGCCGTAGACGCCGGGCTTGCCCAGGCGCACGTCCAGCGCCAGTCCCATCGCGGCCATCGGCCAGCCGCCGTTGGGCGACGGCGTGCGCCGCGCCTCGCCCGGCAAGCGCGACCAGCCGCGCAGGCGCCCGGCAGCACCGATCAGCAACGCCGTCAGGCGCGCCGGCAGCCAGGCCAGCACATCATCGGCGCGCGCCGCCCAGGTGCCGGCCCGACGCCAGTCGCGGCCCGCGCGCTCGCCGCGATAGCCCCACATGGCATCGGCGGTGTTGGCGAGGCGAAACAGCGCCGCGCCCGGCAGGCCGAGCAGCACGAACCAGAACAGCGGCGCCACCAGCGAGTCGTTCAGGTTCTCGGCCAGGCTCTCGATCGCGCTCTCGCGCACCTGGCCAGCGTCCAGCGCCGCCACGTCGCGGCTCACCAGCATGGCCAGACGCTGGCGCCCGGCATCCAGGGAACCCAGCAGCGCGCGCTCGACCGCCAGCACCTCGTCGTGCAGCATGGCCCAGGCCAGCAGCGGCTTGAGCAGCAGGGCCAGCGCCAGCGCCGCCAGCCAGGCCGGCTGCGTCAGGACCCAGCGCTGCAGGCCCCAGGCCAGCAGCACGACCACGACGGCGCTGACGCACCAGGCCAGGGCCCCGGGCCAGAACCCGCGCGCGTCGGCACCGCCCGGCTCCGCCGGCGGCGCCACGCGCGTGCCCAGCCAGGCCAGCCAGTGCCCCATCCACACCACCGGGTGCCAGCGCACGGGCGGCTCGCCCAGCACGCGATCGATCGCCAGCGCCAGCGCTGGCACGCAGGCCAGCAGCGCCCATTCGGCGCCGGCCGCCGACGGCAGCCAGGCGATCACAGGCCAGGCTCCGAGCGCAGCCTCATACCGATCCGCCCGCGAAAACACGACAGACGGCGCCGGACGAAGTCGGCATCGTCCACGATGCCCCAGTCATCGAAGCGCAGCGAGGTCATTCGTCATTCGTCATCCATTGCGCTGCACGCCACCCATATCGCATGAAGCGCCACGGCTCCAAAGGCCGCGGAGCAGGCCAGGCGCGGGCACCCGTGGCCGGGGTCTCCCTGGACACTGGGTGCGTCCCCCTT
>CAYRHV010000504.1:0-1991 GCA_964424045.1 uncultured Ottowia sp.
GCCAGCTTCGAGCGCCATGGCGAGCGCTTTGCGCGCCGGATCCTGGGCGCTGGCGAACTGGCCGAGTGGCAGCGCCGGCGTGCGCGCTGGCCCGAGCGCGGCGTGCGCTACCTGGCGACGCGCTTTTCCGCCAAGGAGGCCTTTTCCAAGGCCATCGGTCTGGGCATGCGCATGCCCATGGCCTGGCGCCGGTGCGAGATCGTCAACCACGGCAGTGGCGCCCCGCGCATCGTGCTGCACGGGGCGCTGAAGGAATGGTTCGAGGCGCAGGGGCTGGTCGCGCACGTCAGCCTCAGCGACGAGGGCGACTACGCCGTCAGCTTCTGCCTGGTCGAACGGGCGAACCCGGCGGCCTGAGCGGGCGCTTCAGCGCTCGTCGCCGTCGTGGTCGCGGTGGCGCCGCGCAGTCACGATGCGGTGCACGTCGTGCGTGACGACGCCGACTTCGGGCGCTGGCTTGACGAAGAAGTCGGGGTGTTCCAGCGTCTGCGTCATGTCGGCGTGGCCGTCGGCCCAGTGTTCGCGCTGGGTGCCGAGGCCGAAGGCATAGTCCTTGAACTGCGCCTCGTGGGGCTTGGACTGGTAGATCAGGTGCACGATGTTGAACACGTGGGTGCAGGCCCAGGGAGCGAGCGTGCGCCGCAGGCGCGGCTCGAGCGTGCCTTCGGGCAACTGCGTCAGCACGTCCGAGATCGCCAGGCGCAGCTTCTGCATGCGGGCGCCGTGGTCGGTCACCAGGCGCGTGCGGCTGGAATACTGGATGTCCTTCTGGCGTTCCAGCACCTCGATCATGTTGGCTGGCAGCTCGCCGCGTGCGCTCCACAGGTCGACCTGCAGCACCAGGGCGTCGCGGCGCGGCTTGTCGTCCCAGACCCGTTCCAGCGGCGTGTTCGAGACCACGCCCCCGTCCCAGTAGTGGCGGCCGTCGATCTCGATCGCCGGGAAGCCCGGCGGCAACGCGCCCGAGGCCATCAGGTGCTCGGGGCGAATGGTCTCGTGCCAGGAGTCGAAGTAGTGGTCGTTGCCGGTCTCGACCTCGGCCGCGCCGACCGTCAGGCGCACGCCGCTGGCGCGTGAATTGATGCGCTCGAAGTCGACCAGGCGCTCCAGCGTGGCCTTCAGCGGTGCCGTGTCGTAGAAGCTGGTGGCGGCCGGGCTGCCGTCGCCCAGCAGGAAGGGCGGTGGCATGCGCAGATGGTAGAAGCCCTGCTGGCCGAAGGCCAGCGCGCCCAGGGCGCCCATGGAGTTGGCCCACTGGTCCAGCGGCGGGATGTTCGGATACCAGGCCAGCAGGCTGCGCACCCCGGCGGCCACGTTGGCAGCGGGGCCGACCGGTTCGCAGATCGTGTCCCAGAATTCGTGCAGGCGCTCGACGCGCCGCTCCGGCGCGTTGCCGGCCAGGATGGCGGCGTTGAAGGCGCCGATCGAGGTGCCGACGAACCAGTCGGGGCGCAGGCCGGCGGCGTGCAGGGCCTCGTAGACGCCGCACTGGTAGGCGCCCAGCGCGCCGCCACCCTGCAGCACCAGGGCGACGGTCTCGTAGTCGCGCGCGAGTTCGGCCGGCGTTGCCGGCTGTGCGTTGCCGGGTGCCTCGGGCGGTTTGCCGGTCGGTGTGCTCCGGCTGGCGGCGCGCTGGCCGACCGGGGACGTTCGCGTGCTCCGGGTGCCCGGCTTGGGTCTGGAGGGGGCCATGATGGATCTTTCTGCTGGCAGACTGGATTCAAGTCCGATGCCGAAGTATCGCGCGCTGGTCCGGCCGCTGCAGGAGTCGGATCGATTCCCCGGCTGCGCCGAGTGCCGTGCAGCCGCACGCTGCCGCTGGTCGGGCAGGGCGCGGGACGCTCAGGCAGCGACGGAGCCGGACCGCTTGGCCGGTTGGCCGCAATGAAAAAGCCCGTCCCGGCTTGCGCTCGGGACGGGCGGCTGGGCGCCTGCGCCTGGAGGCCTCAGGCCTCGGCCTGCTTGGCGGCGCGGATCACGGCTTCGGTGTC
>CAYRHV010000505.1:0-1991 GCA_964424045.1 uncultured Ottowia sp.
GCACGCATGATGGAGCGCGACGACTTCGACAAGCGCTTCAAGGCCGGGCAGTCGATCTCGATCCACGAATTCCTCTACCCGCTGATGCAGGGCTATGACTCGGTGGCACTGAAGGCCGACCTGGAACTGGGCGGCACGGACCAGAAATTCAACCTGCTGGTGGGCCGCCACATGCAGCAGGAATACGGCCAGGAGCCGCAGTGCATCCTGACCATGCCGCTGCTCGAAGGCCTGGACGGCGTCGAGAAGATGTCCAAGAGCAAGGGCAACTACGTCGGCATCACCGAGGACGCCAACACCATGTTCGCCAAGGTGCTGTCGATCAGCGACGAACTGATGTGGCGCTGGTACACCCTGCTGTCGTTTCGCTCGCTGGCCGAGATCGAGCAGCTCCGGGCCGAGGTGGCGACCGGGCGCAACCCGAAGGAGGCCAAGGTGCTGCTGGCGCGCGAGATCACCACGCGCTTTCACGACGCCGCGGCGACCGAGGCCGCCGAGCAGGATTTCGCGCTGCGCAGCCGCGGCGGGGTGCCGGACGAGATTCCCGAGGTGCGACTCACCGGCGCGCCGCTGGGCATCGGCCTGGTGCTCAAGCACTCGGGGCTGGCGCCTTCGACCAGCGAGGCGAATCGCCTGATCGACGGCGGCGGCGTGCGCGTCGATTCCGCCGTCGTCAGCGACAAGGGCCTGAAGCTGGCGCCCGGCACCTACGTGGTGCAGGTCGGCAAGCGCCGGTTCGCGCGTGTCACGCTGGCTTGATTGCCGGCGCCCGGCGGCAGGGCGGTGAGCACGGGCATGGCCGACTCCTGGATGACGCCACGGCGCCTGATGGCGATCTCGATCGCCGTGGCGCTGCTGACCATCCTGCTGAAGACGTCAGCGTGGTGGATCACGGGCTCGGTCGGCCTGTTGTCGGATGCGCTGGAGTCCTTCGTCAACCTGGCAGCGGCGATCTTCGGCTTCATGATGGTGGCCCTGGCCGAGCAGCCGCCCGACCGCGGACACCCGTTCGGCCATGACAAGGCAGAGTATTTTTCCTCCGGCTTCGAGGGCATTCTCATCATCGGTGCCGCGCTGGCCATCGTCTGGGCCGCACTGCCACGCTTCTGGCAGCCCCGGCCGCTGGAGCAGGTGGGTTGGGGCCTGGCGCTGGCCGTGCTCAGCTCGGTCTTCAATGGCCTGCTGGCCTGGGCCATGTTGCGGGCCTCGCGCCGGCACCGCTCGATCGCCCTGGAGGCCGATGCGCGCCACCTGCTGACCGACGTCTGGACCACCGGCGGCGTGGTGCTGGGCCTGCTGCTGGTGCAGGCGACGGGCTGGCTCTGGCTCGATCCGCTGGTGGCGATCGGGGTCGCGCTGAACATCGTGCGCGAGGGCGTGCGCCTGCTGCGCCGCTCCTCGCAGGGCCTGATGGATGCCGCGCTGGGGCCCGAGGTGCAGGCGCAGATCGACGCCGTGCTGGCGCGCTTCACGCAGCAGCATGGCAACGGCAAGGTGCTGCTGTTCGACCACGTGCGCACGCGCAAGGCCGGGCAGCGGCGTTTCGTCAGCCTGCACATGCACATGCCGCCGAGCTGGACCCTGGGACGCGCCGACGCGCTGCGCGACGAGGTCGAGCAGGCGCTGCTGGCAGCGGTGCCGGGCCTGCGCGCCAGCATCCAGATGCTGCCCGATGGCGTGGAGCCGATCTCGACCGAGCTCGACGAGGCCGCGGCACAGAACCAGGAATGAGTGAACGCCAGCATGCAGGCCCTGATCCAGCGTGTGTCCGAAGCCAGCGTTCGCGTGGATGGCCGGACCGTGGGCGCCATCGGCGCCGGCCTGCTGGTGCTGCTGTGCGCCGAACGCGGCGACACCGAGTCCGAAGCTGACCGGTTGCTGGCCAGGCTGCTGAAGCTGCGCATCTTCGGCGACGCGGCGGGCAGGATGAATCGCAGCGTGCAGGACGTCGGCGGCGGCCTGCTGATCGTCAGCCAGTTCACGCTGGCGGC
>CAYRHV010000506.1:0-1983 GCA_964424045.1 uncultured Ottowia sp.
TGCCGTAGGCGCCGATGCCGAAGAACATGGTGTGGGCGAAGCTGACGATGCCGGTGTAGCCCAGCAGCAGGTCGAAGGCCGCCACCAGCACGATGAAGATCAGCACCTTGGCCGCCACGTTGAGCGCCTTCACACCCGGGAACAGGAACGGCGCGAAGGCCAGGCCGAGCACGATGGCGACCAGCAGCAGCGCCAGCAGCCGGCTGCGCGGCAGGTCGTGGGACAGCAGTCGGCTCAGCATGGCAGGCTCCAGCAGCAGTGGCGCGCAGGCGCGAAGCGACT
This sequence comes from uncultured Ottowia sp., assembly GCA_964424045.1. Classification (GTDB taxonomy): domain Bacteria; phylum Pseudomonadota; class Gammaproteobacteria; order Burkholderiales; family Burkholderiaceae_C; genus Ottowia. The sequence continues at coordinate 283 of CAYRHV010000506.1, forward strand.
CGGGGGAGTGTTCATCGGTTGGCCACCGGATAGATGCCCTGCGGGCGCCACAACAGGATCAGCACCATCAGGCCGATGTTGGAGAACAGCGCCACCTTGGGCGCCAGAAAGCCGGTGTAGTTGGCCATCAGTCCCACCAGCAGGGCGCCGATGAGGGCGCCGGTGGTGCTGCCCAGGCCGCCGATGATGATGACGATGAAGATCAGGATCAGCACCTGGCCGCCCATCTGCGGCAGCACGATCTGCTGGTACAGGCCCCACATCACGCCGCCCAGGCCGGCCAGCGCGCTGCCGACCACGAACACGCCGACGAACAGGCGCCGGATGCGGTAGCCCAGCGCCTCCACCATCTCGCGCTCCTGCACGCCGGCGCGGATCAGCAGGCCCACCTTGGTGCGCGCCAGCGTCCACAGCAGCAGGGCGAACACCACGGCGCCGACGACCACCGCCACCACGCGGTATTTCTCGATCGCCGCCTCGCCGATCAGCCACGAGCCCTGCATGCCGGCCGGCAGCGGCAGCGGGATCTGCTGCGGGCCCCAGATCACCTTGATCAGCTCCTCGCCGATGATGGCGCCGCCCATGGTGATCAGGATCTGCTTCAGGTGCTGGCCGTAGACCGGGCGCACCAGGAAGCGCTCGAAGGCGATGCCGACGGCGCCGGCCACCGCCATCGCCGCCAGCATCGCCGGCAGCACCGCCAGCAGGTTGCGCCACAGCTCGCTGGAGCCGGTCCAGTCGGACATGCCGGCCAGCACGCTGGTGGCGACGAAGGCGCCCAGGGCGATGAACACGCCGTGGCCGAAGTTGAGCACGTCCATCAGGCCGAACACCAGGGTCAGGCCGGAGGCGACGATGAAGATGATCATGCCCATCGCCAGCCCGGCCACCGTAAGCGTGAGCCAGGCCGAGCCGGAGCCGATCAGCGGCAGCGCAACCAGGGCCAGCAGCGGCACCAGCAGCAGGGGCTTGTAGTCGAAGTCGGAATTCATGGGATCACAGGGCCAGGCCCAGGAGCTGCTGCTGCAGTGCCGGATCCGCCGTCAGCGCCTGCATGCTGCCGGCATGCACGATGCGGCCGTTGTCCATCACGGCGACGCTGTCGCCCAGGCGCTGGGCGAAGGCCAGGTTCTGCTCGACCAGCAGGATGGTCACGCCGCGCGTCTTGAGCTGCTGGAAGGCCTCGATCATGTTGTTGATGATGCTGGGGGCCAGGCCCTTGCTCGGCTCGTCGACGATCAGCAGCTGGCGCGGCTCGACGATGGCGCGGCCGACGGCCAGCATCTGCTTCTGCCCGCCCGACAGCTTGCCGGCCGGGTGGTTCCAGAACTTCTCCAGCGCCGGAAACAGCTGGAAGATCCACTGCAGGCGCGCGCCGTCGATCTGCGCCGCGGTGCGCGCGCCGCGCGCCGCCAGCACCATGTTCTCCTTCACCGTCAGGTCGGCGAAGATGCCCATGTTCTCGGGCACGTAGGCGATGCCGAGCTGGGCGATCTGCGGCGTGTGCCGCTTCGTGATGTCCTGGCCGTCGAAGGCGATGCGGCCCTGGCTGGCCTGCCACAGCCCCATGATGGTGCGCAGCGTGGTCGTCTTGCCGGCGCCGTTGCGCCCGAGCAGCAGGGTGAGCTGGCCACGCGGCACCACCAGGTCGACGCCGTGCAGGATGTGGTAGGCGCCGATGTGGGTGTGCACGCCTTCGAG
>CAYRHV010000507.1:0-1973 GCA_964424045.1 uncultured Ottowia sp.
GGGCGCCGGTGCTTTATCTGCTGGACCACGACGTCGTGGTCGACCTGCCGTTTGCTGCGCTGGCGGCGCACGTGCGCCGCCGCGACGCCGACGCATTCGAGCGCGCCGGCTTCCTGGTCAGTCCGCGCTACGGCCTGGCCTTCGTGCCGACCGAGCCCGACTGGGTGACGGCGCTGGCGCGGCACTGTATCGGGACCTGGCGGGCGCTCTGATCGTGTAGCCAGGAGCCGGTTCAGACGCCATCGTCAAAATAGTCGCTATCGAAGCGAGGAATCCGCAGCGCGCGAGAATGGACGCCGACTTCGTGATCGATCATCAGTTCAACTAGGCGTGCGCCATCAATCAAGACGATGCCCTCGACTTTGTGAGCAAGATCAAGAGCCTGCGGCGTGTAGCTTGATGTGGTGATGAACACGCCTTTGCGAGCGTTCTGGCCAGCCAAGGCACCGTAGAAAGCCTGAATCTCTGGTCTGCCCACTGAGCTTTGCCAGCGCTTGGCCTGCGCATAGACTTTTTCCAGACCGAGCCGATCCAAAGCAATGACACCGTCGACTCCGCCGTCACCCGCTCCACCAATGCGCTGCAGATCGGCGCGCGTGGTGCCGTAGCCCATATGATGAAGCAAGTCGAGGACAATGGATTCGAAGAATGCAGGAGCGACTTTGCCTAGCGTATTCAGAAGTTCGTCAGCTACTGCTTGACGAAGTTCAAGCAAGGCCGCGTCGAGTCGATCATCGGGGCTGGCGGTCTCGTTACCTCCGGCACTTTCAAGCTGCGTGCTGCTATCTCCCTCGTTGTCCGTGGACGGTGCAAGTCTTGGTCGCGCGATAAAGCTTTTGGCCAGACGCTCGATTTCTGTCGGCGGCAGTGGAGGTGGATGCTTTGCAGCATAGGCGACGCCTGCTGGCGTTAGTTGCCAGAAGCCTCGGCGCGGACTGTCTGACAGTCCGATTCGCTTGAGCCGATCGTGGGCCCAGCCCGCGCGATTCTTGTAGACCAGTTGGGCGCCACTGGCCAGCATCAGCTGGCGGTCTGTACCACTGATCCCCAAGGCATCTGCGGCGGCCTCGTGCACGTCGCGTGCTGCTGCCCCCTCGGGATGCGTAGCAAGATAACGCAGGATGGGTTCGATGAAATGAGCGTAGGTTGGGATTGCCATTTCGGCGTCAGCCGCAGGCTCCCACGAACCCGCAGTGCGTGCAGTAGTCGCAGCCGTCCTTGCGGATCATGGCGTGGGCGCCGCATTCGGGGCACTTCTTGCCGGCCATGACGCCAGGCTCGGTGCTGGCACCGTGCGTCTCGTGCTGCGGCGCGAGCATCTCGTCGGGCTCGAACAACGAGGCCTGGGCGGCCTCGGCGCGGCGCGCGATCAGGTCCTCGATGGCGTAGCCGATGGCCGCCACCTCGCTGTCGTGCCAGCGCGGCACGTGGGTGCCGTCGGCCTTCTGGTAGGTGCCCAGGCGCACCGGGCCGCGGTCCCAGGTGACCTTGCGCATGTCGGACAGGGCGCGGTCTAGGAAGCCGCCGCGCGCCGCCAGCGACAGCATGCGCATGGTGGCGGTAATCCACTGCTGCGATTCGCCGCTCTGGCCGACCGGCATGAAGAACTCGATCGCGCGCTCGACGGCGGCCTTGCCGTCGGCGCTGGGTACCGGCAGGAAGGTGACGATCAGGTAGAGCCGGCGTTGGCCCTCGCTGGTCCAGTATTCGATCTTCTCGGCCACCGCGGGCAGGCCGCCGGCGGGGCGCTTCTCGATCACCGAGCGCATCGGGTCGTAGGCCGGCGCGGGCGCCGGTTCTTCCTTCTTCGGGCTGGTGGTCTCCAGCACTGCGCCCAGGATGCTGTTGGGCCGGTAGGTGGCCAGGCCCTTCAGGCCAGCCTCCCAGGCCTGGCGGTACAGGTCCTTGAAGTCCTCGTAGGGGTAGTCCTCGGGGATGTTGACGGTCTTGCTGATCGAGGTGTCGACGTAGGG
>CAYRHV010000508.1:0-1972 GCA_964424045.1 uncultured Ottowia sp.
GTCAGCGCGTCGAGCATCGCCGAGAAGCTCTCGGCGTGGCGCACGGCGACATCCACGTCCTGCAGCGCCACCACGCGGACGGTGCCCGAGGTGCTGTTGCTGTAGGGGTCGACCATCAGGTCGAGCACGCCCCACATGCCCACGATCAGATCGGCCCAGTTGCCGAAGGCGATCGCCGAGCACACGCCCGAGCTCGTGCCCTTGGTCAGGTTGCTCGGCACCTGGTTGCTCACCACCGCGCGCGCGCCCGCGATGCTGGTCACGCCGCTGGCGTCCGGGAAGCCGGGGCACACGAACTGCGCGGTGCCGGTGGCCTTCTCGGTGGTCATCAGCTTGCCGATCACTTTGCTGTTGGTGACGAAGGCGGTGGTGCCGAAGTCGGCGTTTGCCGCGGCCACGTCGCTCCACAGCTCCACGATGTGCGCCCAGGTCGGGGCGAGGCCGTTGGCGCCACCCACCACCGCGCCGATGCCCGAGGTCTGCAGCACGCCGCGCGGCTGCGGGGCGCTGCCCGAGCCGTTGAGCGCCACGCGGTCGATCTCCAGGCCAAGAACGGTCGCCAGGTCGCGGCGCACCAGCCCTTCCACGTCGACGCTCGACTGCAGCAGCAGCTTGCGGCTCAGGTCGGTGAAGGCGCCCACGGTCTTCGGCGACATCGTCACCTGGTCGAAGGCCTGCTGGCTCTCGGTCGGCGCGTTGCCTTCGGTCACCCAGTAGGCGGTCGCGGCGCCCGTCATGCGCGGAATGGCAATGTTGCCCTGCAGGCCGGTGAGCATCTGCGCGCCGGCGCGCATCACGCTCATGCGGTTGCGCAGCAGGTCGATGAAGCTCGAGGCCAGCAAGTCGGTGGACACCAGGTGGCCACCGGCGGTGGTGGTGCCCACCACGAGATCACGCTGCTGCACCTCGTTGGGCACGAACACGCCGCGAGCCTCGCGGCCGATCTTGTCGGCCACGGCCTGCGAGCACTCGATCTCGAACGCGGCCGCTTCGCGCGCCTTGCGCGATTCGGCGCCGGTGGCGGCCAGCGCGGCGATGGCGCGCACCATCGAGAAGCGGCGGGCTTCGCGCTCGGTGAGGCCGATGTCGGCGGTGGGCTTGGCGCGCGAGGACAGCGCCTCGATCGCCTTGGCCTGGAACTCGCCCACCGGCATGCCGCTGCGCACGGCGTCGGAGGCCAGGGACTGCAGGCCGTATTTTTCGCCGATGGCGATGATGTCGGCGGCACGCTTGTGCTCGCCCTCGCGGGCACGCTGTTCGATGCCGGCGAGGTCCGGCGCTTGGGTTTCGGTCGTCATGACGCGAAGCTCCTTGATAGCTTGGGGTTTGGGGGTTTCGGCTTGCTCGTCCTGTTCGACCGTGCGCGGATCTTCCATGGCGCGGCCCACGCCGACAGAGGCGTCGGCAGGCACGGAGACGAGCGATACTTCGTGCGGCTCCCAATCGGTGACGCGGTAGATTTCCTGGTCCTCGCGCATCTCGACCAGCGTGGCCCTGTGGATCATGTAGCCGACGGAGACATTCCGCCGGATGCCGTCCTTCACGTCCTGGAAGACCTCTTCGGCGCGCTGGCTTCTTCCGAAGCGCACGACCGCACGGCCGACCCGGTCGGCGTCGATGCGTACCGATTCGATCACCCCGACGTGGTCGCGGGCATCGTGATCCATCAGCAACGGCCCGCCCGACGAGAGTCGGCCGAGCCGGATGGATTGCGGCGAGTGATCGAGGATCTCGACCCCCCACCAACGTTCGTAGGGTTGCTCGCTCGAGAACGCGAGCTCGACGGTGCGGGCCTCATCATCCACGGCGGCACGGTCGAAGGTCGCTGCGCGCTCGCAGCGCGTGCCGGGCTTGAGGTGCTTGGGCATGGTGTTGGTCTCCATGCTGCGCAGCGTGCCGCACCTCCTGCGAAACGGTTAAGGCAAAGCGTTTCGCACCCACCGCAGCACCGCCCACGCCGACACCGTGAGCG
>CAYRHV010000509.1:0-1959 GCA_964424045.1 uncultured Ottowia sp.
GCGCGCCTGCAGCAGGAACAGCACGCTGCCGCCGGCCAGCAGCAGCGACTGGCCGGCGCTGAACCAGTGCGGGATGCCGGCTGGCGCGGCTGGAGTCGGCCTGGGCCGTGGGTCGGGTCTTGCATCCGGCATCGATCGGGTCCTGGCTCCTTATGGCAACGCTGAACAAGTCCCTCGCGCGCTGCGCATCCCTGCCTGCGGCGATCTGCAGCGTTGCAAATGCTCGCGAGCGGCGGCTATTGCTGCGCTTCGCTCCTTGCATCCCATCCCCAGGCAGGGCGCGCCGCATCACGGGGACTTGTTCAGCGTCGCCTTTTCGTGGGGTCCGATTCTGGACGAAACCGGTCGGGCGTTTCAGCGCCAGGCCGAAACCGGCGCCGAAGAACCCCCCTGGCCTTGAAGTTGCACCCATTGCCTCGAAATCAGAAGCAGTGCCCGGCTTTGCACCGGCACCTGCTTCGGAAGCAAAATGATTTCATACCCCTTTCTGCGGAACGAGCCATGACACGCCGAGATGATTCTCCCGACTGGATGTGGTCCAACGCGCTGGCCGCGCTGGACCACGTGGAGCGGCTGCATCGCGAGCTGTTCCAGCCGCGACGCTCGCACGCCCCCTGCTGGGAGCCCCCGGCCGACGTGCTCGAGACCGCGCACGAGCTGCTGATCTACGTCGCCCTGCCGGGTGTCGACGCGCGCGAGGTGCGCGCCGTGATCGACCAGGGCGAACTGGTCGTGAGCGGCCATCGCGTCCTGCCCAAGCCGCTGCGCACGGCCGTCATCCACCGCCTGGAGCTGCCGCAGGGTCGCTTCGAGCGCCGCATCCCGCTGCCGCCCGGCCGTTATTCGGCCGCCGACGTCGCCAGCGACCACGGTTGCCTGGTGATCCGCCTGGAGAAGACGCCATGAGCGAGCCCGACAACAAGGCAGCCGGCGACAGCGGCATCATCCTGGTCGACGCCAGCGGCCACGCGTTCACTCCCGAGGCGTCGGCAGAGGCTGGTGCCGGTGACAAGAAGTCCTTTCCGCCCGACATCCTGCCGATCGTGCCGATGCGCGACACGGTGCTGTTCCCCGGCACGGTGTTTCCGGTCACGATCGGCCGCGAAGGCTCGACCCTGGCGGCGCAGCAGGCGCTGCGCGAGGAGCGCCCGATCGGCATCCTGATGCAGCACGATGCCGCCGACGAAGAGGCGACGCCGACCAACCTGCACACCGTCGGCACCGTGGCCAACATCCTGCGCTACGTGAACCTGCCCGACGGCAGCCACCACTTGGTGATCCAGGGCGTGCAGCGCTTTCGCGTGCTGGAGTGGGTGCAGGACAGCCCCTTCCTGGCCGCGCGCGTCGAGACCATCGACGAGCCGGCGGAGGAGGGGCCCGAGCTGGCGGCGCGCCTGCTGCACCTGCAGCAGCAGGCGATGGAGGCACTGCAGCTGCTGCCGCAGGCGCCGCAGCCGCTGGTCGCCGCCGTGCAGGCAGCCACCGCGGCCGGCGCGCTGTCGGACCTGGTGGCGGCGTATTCGGATTTCGAGTCGGGGCAGAAGCAGGAGGTGCTCGAGACCGCTGACGTGCTGGCGCGCGCCGACAAGGTGTCGGCGCTGCTGGCCCAGCGCATCGAGGTACTGCGCCTGTCGCAGGAGATCGGCCAGCGCACCAAGGCCACGCTGGACGAGAACCAGCGCCGCGCCATCCTGCGCGAGCAGATGGCCTCGATCCAGAAGGCGCTGGGCGAGGACGACGGCAAGGCGCAGGAAGTCGCCGAGCTGAAGCAGAAGATCGACGACGCGCAGATGCCCGACGAGGTGCGCGAAGCGGCCGAGAAGGAACTGCGCCGCTACGAGCGCATGCCCGAGGGCGCGACCGAGGCCGGCATGGTGCGCACCTACCTCGACTGGCTGATCGAGCTGCCCTGGGCCGAGCCCGCGCCGCGCGAGATCGACATCGCGGCGGCGCGCCGGG
>CAYRHV010000510.1:0-1952 GCA_964424045.1 uncultured Ottowia sp.
CAGGCCGAACAGGGGCGACTTGAGCGCGCGCGCCAGCGCCAGGTCGTTGCCGGGCGAGGCCAGGGCGTCGACCAGGGCCAGCAGGTCGAGCACGGCGGGCTGGTCGGCCAGGCGGCTCTTGTCGGGCTGCTCGCAGGCGATGCCGAGCGCGCGCAGGGCGACCTGCAGCTCGGCCAGGGGTTCGCGCTTGCGCGCCAGCACCATGAGCTCGCGCGGCGGCACGCCGGCGGCCAGGCGCCCGGCGATCCAGCGCGCGGCCTGGCGGCATTCCAGGCTGCGCAGGCGCTCCTCGGCCTCGACGCGCGGCTCGGTCAGGCTGTCGCGCCAGGCCGGTTCGTCCGCCGCGTCCTGCGCATCGCCGCGCTCGGGGCGCGGCACCAGCGGCAGGGCCTCGATGCGGCCGCCCGCGTCGTCGCTGCCGGTGCTGTGGGCACGAAAACCGGCGAACTCGCCGGCGTCCTGCGCCTGCTGCATGACGGCATTGACGCCCTGCAGCACGGCCGGCGCGTTGCGGCGCGTGTGGTCGGTGGCGAGCCGTTCGCCCTCCAGCGCCTGGGCGATGAAGTCCTGCGCGGCGGCAAACACGCGCGGATCGGCGCGGCGGAAGCGGTAGATGCTCTGCTTGGGGTCGCCGACGATGAAGACGCTGGGCACATCCGGCCCGCCGCCAGCGCCGGCGTAGCCCGACAGCCAGGCGTGCAGGGCCTGCCACTGCAGCGGGTTGGTGTCCTGGAACTCGTCGATCAGCAGATGCCGCACGCGCAGGTCGAGCTGCTCCTGCACCCAGGCCGAGAGCTCGTGGTCGGCCAGCAGCCGGAAGGCGGCGCGCTCGATGTCGTTCATGTCGACCCAGCCGCGCTCGCGCTTGAGCTGGGCAAAGCAGCCGATCAGCGCGCGCGTCAGGCGTGCCATGCGCTGCTGGTGCAGGTAGGCGTCGTGCTGGGCGGTGGCCGGCAGCAGGCGCTGCAGCTCGGCCTCGGCCTCCTGCGCCGCGGCGAACTTCTGCAGGTGCTGGGTCAGCCGATCCTCCTTGGCCACGAAGAAGGCCTTGAGCAGCCTGGCCAGGCGTTGCGGGCCGTCCTGCGACGGGTCGAAGGCATCGATCACGGCCGCAGCGGCGTTTTGCGGCGTCTTGTTCTTCTCGGCACCCAATTGACGTGCCCGCTCGTGCCAGCGGCTGCGCGCGGCGTCGGTCAGCAACGCATCGCAGGGCTGGTCCAGCGCGGCGAATTCCGGATACAGCGCGCAGGCCGGCGCGACGGCCTCGTCCACACGGCCGGCCTCGTCGGCGAGCTGAAACTCGACGCGCCGCGCCAGCGCGGCCTCCAGCGCCTGGTGCGCCTGAAAGCGCCCCATGAGGGCGACCAGCGCCAAGTAATCATCCCGCAACGCCTCGTCGCCGTCGACCTGGCGCAGGAAGGGGCGCCAGACCTGGGCCACGGCGTCGGCGTCGTCCTCCAGCAGCTCGTAGGCGGCCGGCAGCTTGAGGTCCTCCAGCAGCGCCAGCGGCGCGCTCTTGAGCAGGGCGGCAAACCAGCCGTGGAAGGTGCGGATCTGCACCGGGCGCGCGGCTTCGAGCAACTGGCGGTGCAACTGGCGCAGCGCATCGAGCTGCGACCGGGCCTGCGCCGGCTCCAGCCCCCGGTCCTGCAACTCAGCCTGCAGGCGGTCAGTCCACTGCGCGTCGGATTCATTCGGCCGGGGCCGGGCGAAGTCGAGCAGCCACTCCTGCAGGCGCTGGCGCATCTCGCCGGCGGCCTTGCGGGTGAAGGTGATGGCCAGGATCTCGTGCGGCGCGCTGCCGGCCAGCAGGGCACGCAGGATGCGTGAGACCAGCACCCAGGTCTTGCCGGCGCCGGCGCAGGCCTCGACCGCGACGCTGCGGCGCGGGTCGCAGGCGATGGCGTAGAACGCCTCGGGCGTGCAGGGCTGGCCGTTGTGTTCGTAGGCGG
>CAYRHV010000511.1:0-1950 GCA_964424045.1 uncultured Ottowia sp.
CGCCTTCGGCCTGCCGAGGGCGCGGGTCGAACTGCTGCACGGGGCGGGCGGGCGCCACAAGCTGCTGGCCCTGCGCTTCGATTCGGCCGCCGCGCTGGCTGCGGCGCGCGAGCAGGTCGCCGCCTGGACCGCTGCCGGGGAGGAGGGCGCCGGCCGATGAGTGCGTTCCGCCCTGGCCTGGACCGGCGCGCCTTCATTGCCGCTGCCAGCCTGCTGGCGGCACCGACCTGGGCTCGGCACGAGCCGCTCGGGTTTGCCCCGGCCACGCCGTCCTGGCCGCCGGCGCCGCCTTCGCTGGCGGCGCGCCAGCGGCAGGCCTTTGCCGGCCTGGCAGGGCGCCTGGGAGCGGGCCTGCACGACGTGCAGAGCGTGGTCGTGCTGCAGCGCGGTCACCTGGCATTCGAGTTCCAGCGCCCGGGCGTGGCGCCGGGCGGACTGCACGACGTGCAGTCGGCCACCAAGAGCGTGCTGTCGCTGCTGTTCGGCCAGGCCATGGCCGACGGGCTGGTACGCGGGCCTCATGAACTGGTCGCGCTGCGCCTGCCGGCCATGCTGCGCCTGGGCGCCGATGCACGCGTGCGGCAGTTGCGCTTCGTCCACCTGCTGACCATGACCGCCGGCTGGGCGGGCGAGCTGACCGCGCGGCGCGACCGCGACGACAACCTGCGCTGGATCGTGCAGCGGCCGTTCCAGGCCGATCCCGGCGCGCGCTTCACCTACGACAACGGCGCTGCCAACCTGCTGGCACTGGCGCTGGCCAATGCGGCCGGGCAGCCGCTGGCGCGCTATGCGCGCGAGCGCCTGTTCCAGCCGCTGGGCATTCGCGACTTCGACTGGCGCCAGGGCGCGCAGGGACACGCCCTGGGCGCACACGGGCTGTCGCTGTCCACACGCGCCATGGCGCGCCTGGGCGAACTGGTGCTGCGCGAAGGCCAGTGGCAGGGCCGGGCGCTGGTGCCGCGCGACTACCTGCGCGCCGCCACCGACCGGCAGAACGCGGGCGGCGCGCCCCTGGGCAACGCCTACGGCTACCTGTGGTGGATCGGCGCGCCCGAGCGCCGAGGCGCCCCGCCGGCCGTCATGGCCAACGGTTACGGCGGGCAGTGGATCCACGTCGATCCGGCGCTGCAGCTGGTGGTGGCGCTGACGGCGCGGCGCACGCCCGAAAGCGCGGCGCGTGGCCAGGGCCTGGCGCTGATCCAGCGCCACGTCCTGCCGGCAGCACGGCGCATTGCACAATAGCCCCATGGACGATGCCACCGCGCTCATCATTGTCGACGCCCAGTACGGCTTCATGCCCGGCGGCGGCCTGCCGGTGGCGGACGGCGACGCCATCGTGCCGGTCATCAACCGCATCGTGCCGCGCTTTGCCAACCTCATTCTGACGCAGGACTGGCACCCGGCGGACCACGTGTCGTTTGCCGCCAACCATCCGGGGCGCCAGCCGTTCGAGACCATCCAGCTGCCCTATGGTGAGCAGGTGCTGTGGCCGACGCACTGCGTGCAGGGCACGCGCGACGCTGCGCTGCACGAGGGGCTGCAGGTCGATCGCGCGCAACTCGTCATCCGCAAGGGTTTCCGGCGCGAGATCGACAGCTACTCGGCCTTCGTCGAGGCCGACCGCACGACGACCACCGGCCTGGCGGCCTACCTGCAGGCGCGTGGCATCCGCCGGCTTTACCTGTGTGGCCTGGCGACCGACTACTGCGTCGCCTGGAGCGCGCTGGACGCGCGCGCCGCCGGCTTCGAGGCCACGGTGATCGAGGACGCCTGCCGCGCCATCGACCTGGACGGCTCGCTGGCTCGCGCCTGGGCCGAAATGGCGGCCGCCGGCGTCGGACGTATCCCTTCCGGCCAGCTGGCATAGCGGGCCTCAATCTTGTTCACGGAGCCATCCATGACCCGTCCCTTCAAGGTGCTCGGCATCCAGCAGATCGCCATCGGCGGCCC
>CAYRHV010000512.1:0-1947 GCA_964424045.1 uncultured Ottowia sp.
TAAAATTACTAACCCTTTGGTCAGTAACAATGAGCACTGCCGCCTCCTCGCGTCCCACGCATCGCCGCACCCGCCGCAAGGAAGCGCGGCCGGGCGAGTTGCTGGCCGCTGCCCTGGCGCTGTTCGTGGAAAAGGGCTATGCCGCCACGCGGGTCGAGGAAGTGGCGGCGCGGGCCGGCGTCTCCAAGGGCACGCTGTTCCTCTACTTTCCGAGCAAGGAAGCGCTGTTTCAGGCCGTCGTGCAAGAGCATGCCGGGCGCCACATCGCCGACGGCTTGCGCGAGGTGGCCGACTTCACCGGCTCCAGCGCCGAACTGCTGCACGAGTTCCTGCGCCGCTGGTGGCGCCTCTACGGCGGCACGCCGGCCGCCGGCCTGAGCGCCCTGCTGATGAGCGAGTCGGCGCACTTCCCCGAACTGGCGCGCCACTATCAGGACACCGTGATCGAGCCCGCGCACGAACTGCTGCGCCGCGTCGTGCAGCGCGGCATCGAGCGCGGCGAGTTCCGCCCGGTCAACGTGGCGCGCGCCGTGCACCTGATCGTGGCGCCGCTGCTGCAGATGGTGACCTGGCAGCAGGCCCTGGGCCACTGCTGCCCCCAGATCGAGGAAGACCAGCCCATGGCACTCATCGACCTGCACGCCGAGTTGCTGATTCGCGGCCTGCGCCCGGACCCCAGGCCATGAACCGCCGCACGCTCACCTGGGCCCTTGTCCTGCTGCTGGTGCTGGGTGCCGCGGCCTTTGCCTGGCACGGCATCCAGCAGCGCCAGGCCACCCAGCAGGCGCGGGCCACGCCCACTGCCGCGCCCGCGCTCGATCTGGGCCGGCTCGACCTGGTGCGCGTCGAGCCGCGCGAGCTCACGATCAGCGTGCCCGTTTCCGGCCCGCTGCGCGCGGTACACACGGCGCTGGTGAAGGCGCGCGTGCCGGGTGAATTGCAGGATCTGGTGGTGCGCGAAGGCGACAGCGTGCAGGCGGGTCAGGTCATTGCCCGCATCGAGCCGATCGAATACGCCGAGCGCCTGCGCCAGGCCCAGCGCCAGGTCGACGCGGCACGCGCCCAGACCGAAATCGCGCAGCGCCAGTACGACAACAACCGCGCCCTGGTCGAGCAGGGCTTCATCTCGCAGACCGCGCTGGATGCCTCCGCCTCCAGCCTGGCGGCTGCGCGCGCCAGCATGCGCGCGGCCCAGGCCGGCGCCGAAGTGGCGCGCAAGTCGGTCACCGATACCGTGCTCAGGGCGCCGATCGACGGCCAGATCGCCCAGCGCCTGGCGCAGCCGGGCGAACGCGTCTCGCCCGAGGCGCGCATCGTGGAGATCGTCGACCCGCGCCAGCTCGAGCTGGAAGCGACGCTGAGCGCGGCGGACTCGATCGCGGTGCGCGTCGGCCAGCACGCCAGCCTGACGGTGGAAGGGGCCTCCGGCCCGGTGTCGGCCGAGGTCGTGCGCATCAACCCGAGCGCGCAGCCGGGCAGCCGCAGCGTGCTCGTCTACCTGGCACTGCAGTCGCAGCCCGGCCTGCGCCATGGCCTGTTCGCCCAGGGCCGGCTCGACGTCGGCCATGAGCAGGCGCTGGCGGTGCCGCTGTCGGCGGTGCGCACCGACAAGCCCCTGCCCTACGTGCAGGTGGCGGCCGGCGCCGGCAACGAATACCGGGTCGAGCACCGCCCGGTCGAGACCGGCACGCGCGCGGTGCAGGACGGCGAGACCTGGGTTGCCGTGCGCGGCCTGGACGCAGGCGACTGGGTGCTGCGCGCGGCCGCCGGCGCGCTGCAGGAAGGCACGCGCGTGCGCCTGGCGGACAAGACCATTCCATGACGCCTGCGATCGACGCCCTGCCCTCGCGTCCCGCGCCCGGCGCCCGAACCTGCAAACGACGCTGACCCGGCATGTGGTTCACCCAGGTCAGCCTGCGCAACCCGGTGTTCGCCAGCATGATGATG
>CAYRHV010000513.1:0-1938 GCA_964424045.1 uncultured Ottowia sp.
AGGCCCAGCGCCAGGCGCGTCAGGACTTCGGTGTAGGGCCAGTCGTTGACCGGCAGCGGGACGGCGTTGTCAAACATCGAGCGATCTTGCCGCGCGCCGCCAGGCCGCGCAAGCGGGGCAAACGAGTGCCCCGGAGCCGCGCCGCGCAGTCGCGATCAGAAGTGCTGCCGATAGTAGAGCAGCACGAAATTGACGCCGGAATTGGGCCGCTTGATGCTGGCATTGGAAATGTGCTGCAGCCGCAGGCCCAGCTCCGCGCGCCCCGCACTGCGCCAGCCCAGACCCAGCATGTCGGCGAACTGGAACGCCGTGCTCATCGCCCGCGTGTCGGAGAGCCGGGTGTGCGACACCAGGCGCACGCCAATCGAGGCCTCGGCAAAGAAGGCCCCGCCCGCCGCCAGCGGCCGCTCCATCCGCAGCACCGGGGAATAGCCGAGCTCGACCAGGTTGTGCGCCAGCGGCACGCGCCAGGCTGCCAGCTCGCCTTCGTGGCGCAGCAGCAGGCGCCAGCGCTGGCCCTGCCACAGGGGCTCCGGGCGCGTGAAGCCGAGCACCAGGCCAAGCTTGCTGATATGGCTCTTCTGCGCATGGGCCGCCACCAGCGCGACGTCCATGCCCTGGGCCAGGGCCGGCGCACCGGGTCCCAGGAGCGCCAGCGCCAGCAGCAACCCGGGCACACGCCACCAGCCGCGTCGCCCAGGCGGTTGACACGGATCCGCCTGTGCCTGCGTTCGTCCGATCCGACCATTCGTGTGTTGCATGGCCGAAATCATAGTTCGCCACCGAGAATGCTGCTGCAGGCCGGATCAGGCGCCGCCCCGCATGTCGGGTCCGTCCGGATCGGGACCGATTTCAGTGCGCCGCACGCGCCGGTCCGGGCCGAAAACGACGTTGAAGGCCCGGGTCTGGCTCGGCGGCTCGAGAAATTTCCAGGTCCAGACCGTCTCCTCCCGCAGCACATAGGGCACCTGGCGTGCCGGCTGGCCCAGCAGGCGACGCACCTCGGAGGCGTCCATACCGGCCTGCACGCGGGCGAAGTTCTCCAGCGTCAGCACCTGGCGCAGCGCGCTCATGATGCCGTCGGGGCCAATGGTGATCATGTAGTTGCGCAGCCCCTCGGGCTGGCGGTTGTATTCGAAGGTGCGCGCGCCGCCCGGCTCCTGCCACACGTGCTCGGGCTGGCCGAAGCGCTGCACCACGTCGGCCTCGGTCGACAGGCCCTCCTCCAGTTCGCTGATCGCCTGCGGGTCGCAGCCCGCCAGCAGCAGGGCCAGCAGGCCCGGCAGCGCCACACGCCAGGATCGGATCGCCAGGGATTTCATGATGGATAACGGCCTTGGGCCCGGTAGAATGACGAAACCCCTGTTTGTAACGCAGTGCGCACGCGCGCACCACCCGAAAGCGCTGCCCGCGGCGCATCCAGCCATGTCTCTTGCCAACTTGTTCAACCGCCCGCACTACACCTCGGAAGCCACCGACTTCCTCGAGCAGCTCAAGCGCGATCGGCCCGGGATCGAGCAGGGGCAGCGGGATGGCCGTGCCCGGCTCTGGGACAAGCAGATCGACCGCGAGCTGCAGACCGAATTCCAGGCCGGCCGGGTGGCCCAGCAGGGCTACGTCTACTACCACTACTCGCTCGATCCGAACCGCAAGTGATCGCCCGCCGCTCACGCACCCGCGTGGCCAGGACGCAGCCCGACCGGGCGCCATGACCATGGCCGATCCCGAGGCCCTGCTGGCCGTCGCCGAACCCGCGCCGCTGCCGGAGGTGGTCGACCACGTCGCGGTGGCGCGCCTCTACGGCGAGCCGCTGTTCGCGCTGCCGCAGGATCTCTACATCCCGCCCGATGCGCTGGAGGTGTTCCTCGAGGCCTTCGAGGGCCCGCTGGACCTGCTGCTCTACCTGATCCGCAAGCAGAACTTCAACATCCTCGACAT
>CAYRHV010000514.1:0-1936 GCA_964424045.1 uncultured Ottowia sp.
TGAACGCCAACTACGTCGGCATCCTGGTCTGGGGCGTGTGCCTGGGCCTGTGCCTGCGTCGTGCCAGTGACGGCACCCGCGCCGTGCTGACCGAACTGGCCGACGGCCTGGTGACGCTGGTCTACGCCGTGATCCGCACCGCACCGATCGGCCTGTTCGGGCTCATGGCCGCCACCATCGCCAGCACCGGCCTGTCGGCGCTGGCCGAATACGCGCGCCTGATCGCCCTGTTGCTCGGCTGCATGGTGTTCGTGGCGCTGGTGGTGAACCCGCTGATCGTGTTCCTCGTCATGCGCCGCAACCCGTTTCCGCTGGTGTTCACCTGCCTGCGCGAAAGCGGCATCACGGCCTTCTTCACGCGCAGCTCGGCCGCCAACATTCCGGTCAACCTGGCGCTGGCCGAGCGGCTGGGCCTGCCCGAGGACACCTATTCGGTTTCCATCCCGCTGGGCGCCACGATCAACATGGCGGGCGCCGCCATCACCATCACGGTGCTGACCATGGCGGCGGTCAACACGCTGCAGATCCCGGTCGACCTGCCGACCGCCTTCCTGCTGAGCGTGATGGCGGCCATCGCGGCTTGCGGCGCCTCGGGCGTGGCCGGCGGCTCGCTGCTGCTGATCCCGTTGGCGGCCAGCCTGTTCGGCATCTCCAACGACGTCGCCATGGAGGTGGTGGGTGTGGGCTTCATCATCGGCGTGCTGCAGGACTCGACCGAGACCGCGCTCAACTCGTCCACCGACGTGCTGTTCACCGCCGCCGCCTGCGACGCCGAGCGCCGGCTGCCGACCGCCCAGCCGGCCGGCGTCTGACCTCTCACGCGACGCCGAACCGGGCCTCACTATCATCCGACCATGCTCGAACTGAACGACATCCGCGCCGCCGCCGAGCGCCTGCAGGGCCAGATCCTGGCCACGCCTTGCGTGGAATCGCGCACGCTGTCCCAGGTGACCGGAACCCAGCTGTTCCTGAAGATGGAGAACCTGCAGTTCACGGCATCGTTCAAGGAGCGTGGCGCCTTCAACAAGCTGGTGCAGCTGTCGGCCGACGAGCGCCGGCGCGGCGTCATCGCCATGAGCGCCGGCAACCATGCCCAGGGCGTGGCCTACCACGCCGAGCGGCTCGGCATCCCCGCCACCATCGTCATGCCCAGCTTCACGCCGGGCGTGAAAGTGGCGCGCACGCGCGGCTTCGGGGCGTGCGTGATCCTGCACGGCAGTTCGCTGGAGGCGGCCTTCACCCACGCCCACGAACTGGCCGAGCGCGAGAACCTGGTGTTCGTCCACCCCTACGACGACGCCGCCATCATGGCCGGCCAGGGCACGCTGGCGCTCGAGATGCTGGCCTCCCACCCCGACCTGGAGATGCTGGTGGTGCCGGTGGGCGGTGGCGGCCTGATTGCCGGCATCGCGACGGCAGCCAAGGCACTCAAGCCCGACATCCGCATCGTCGGCGTGCAGGCGCAGCGCTTCCCGGCCATGGTGAACGCGGTGCAGGGCACGACGCACCCGCAGGGCAGCAGCACGATTGCCGAAGGTATTGCCGTCGGTGCGCCCGGCGCCCTGTGCGCCGAGGTGATCCGCCAGCGCGTGGACGAGTTGCTGCTGGTGAGCGAAGGCGACATCGAGCAGGCCATCGTGCTGCTGCTGGAAATCGAGAAGACCCTGGCCGAGGGCGCGGGCGCAGCGGCGCTGGCAGCCCTGCTGCGCCACGGCGAACACTTTGCCGGCCGCAAGATCGGCATGGTGCTGTCGGGCGGCAACATCGACCCGCAGCTGCTGGCGCAGATCATCGGCCGCGGCCTGGTGCGCTCGGGCAGGCTGATCCGCATCGTCGTCAGCGCGCGCGACGTGCCGGGCTCGCTAGCGCGCATCACGGCCCTGGTGGCCGAGGCCGGCGCCAACGTCGACGAGGTGCACCACCAGCGCGCCTTCAC
>CAYRHV010000515.1:0-1935 GCA_964424045.1 uncultured Ottowia sp.
GCCGGCCAGCGCACGGCGATCCGTGCCCCGCCCAGCGTGGGCGAGGCGTCGACGCTCACCTGCGCGCCGTGGCGCCGCGCCACCGCCTGCACGATGGCCAGGCCGAGCCCGCTGCCGTGGCCGGCCGCGCCGGGCACGCGGTAGAAGCGGTCCAGCACGCGCCGGCGCTCGTCGGGCGGAATGCCGGGGCCGGCGTCCTCGACCGCCAGCTCGGCCGCGTCCGCGGCCAGGCGTCGGGCGCTCACCCGCACCTGGGCGCCGGCGCGGCCGTGACGCAGGGCGTTGTCGACCAGGTTGCGCAGCAGCACCGCCAGCGCCTCGGGCCGGCCGGCAACCGTCACGGCGGCGTCGCCGGCCACGGCCAGGTCGATGCCGCGCGCCTGGGCATCGGTCGCCGCGTCGTGCACGGCATGGCGCGCCAGCGCCGCCAGGTCCACCGGCTCGGGAGCAGCCTCGCCCGCGCCATCGTGGCGCGCCAGCGCCAGCAGCTGCTCGACCAGGCGCGTGGCGCGGTCGACGCCGGCCAGCAGGCGCGCGGTCGCGACCACGCGCTCGGTTTCGCTGCCGGCGCGCTGCAGGCTCTGCAGCTGCAGCCGCAGCGCCGCCAGCGGCGAGCGCAGCTCGTGCGCGGCGTCGGCGGTGAACTCGGACAGCTGCCGCCAGGCCGCCGACAGGCGCTCCAGCAGGCCGTTCATCTCGAGCACCAGCGGCTGCACCTCGGCCGGCAGGCCATCGGCCGGCAGCGGTGCCAGGTCGCCCGCGCCGCGCGCCGCCAGCTGGCGCCGCAGGCGCTCGACCGGGGCCAGCGCGCGCCCCACCACCCACCACACGATCAGCATCAGCAGCGGCGCCAGCAGCGCCACCGGCAGCACCGCGCGCAACGCCAGCTGGCCGGCCATGCGCCGGCGCGCGCTTTCGGCCTGCGCCACCTGGATCACCCGCAGCGGCGTCTCCAGCGCATACACCCGCCAGTCCTGGCCGCCCGCGCGCACGCGGGAAAAGCCGATCACCGCTTGCGGCGGCAACAGCAGGGCCGAGGGCGAGCGATACAGCATGATGCCGTCGGCGCGCCAGATCTGCACGATCAGCTCTTCGGCGCCGCGCCCGCCGATCAGCGCCTCGTCGCCCAGCACGCTGGCGGCCAGGCCGCCCGTGAGCGACAGGGCAACGCGCTCCATCTGGGCGTCGAACACGGCCTCGGTCTCTGCGCGCGCGGTGCGCCAGGTGACGGCCACCTGCACCACGGCCGTGGCCAGCACCGCCAGCAGCAGCAGCGTCGTCAGGCGCACGCGCAGCGACGGCGCCGGCCGGGCCGGCCGATCCGGGTGCGCCGCCTGCGGATCGAGGCGGCTCACGAACCCCCCTCTTCCCGCGGCTCCTGCGGCACCAGCCAGCCCAGGCCGCGCACGTTCTCGATCAGGCCCGCGCCCAGCTTGCGCCGCACGCCGTGGATGTGGACCTCGACCGTGTTGCTGCTCACTTCCTCGCCCCAGGGGTAGAGCTTGTCCTCGAGCTGCTGGCGCGACAGCACGCGCCCGGGACGCGCGATCAGCGGCTCCAGCACCGCCCACTCGCGCGCCGACAGCGGCACCGGCACGCCGGCGCGCGTGGCCTCGTGCGTGCTCGGCACCAGGCGCACGTCGCCCCATTCGTAGACCGGCTCGGCGCGGCCCTGGGCGCGACGCAGCAGCGCGCGCACGCGCGCCAGCAGTTCGTCCAGGTCGTAGGGCTTGACGACGTAGTCGTCGGCGCCGGCATCCAGGCCCGCCACGCGCTCGGCCACGGCGTCGCGCGCGGTGGCGATCAGCACCGGCAGGCGCTGGCCGCGCGCACGCAGCGCGCGCAGCACCTCCAGGCCGCTCTTGCGCGGCAGGCCGAGGTCGAGCACCAGCAGGTCGTAGTCGGTGCCGGCCAGGGCCGTTTCGGCCTGGGCGC
>CAYRHV010000516.1:0-1927 GCA_964424045.1 uncultured Ottowia sp.
TCGCGCACGCCCTCGATGCCGGTGAGCAGGTTCATCGGCGGCGCGCCGATGAAGCCGGCGACGAAGGTGGTGGCGGGGCGGTGATAGACCTCCTCGGGGGTGCCGAACTGCTCCATGCGGCCGGCGTTCATGACGATCATGCGCTCGGCCAGGGTCATGGCCTCGACCTGGTCGTGGGTCACGAACAGGCTGGTGATGCCGAGCTCGCGGTGCAGCTTCTCGATCTCCAGCCGCGTCTGCGCGCGCAGCTTGGCGTCCAGGTTGGACAGGGGCTCGTCGAACAGGAACACCTGCGGCTGGCGCACGATGGCACGCCCCATGGCGACGCGCTGGCGCTGGCCGCCCGACAGTTCGCGCGGCTTGCGCTGCAGCAGCCCGTCCAGTTCCAGGATGGCCGCCGCCTTGTCCACGCGCGCGCGGATCTCCTGGGCCGGCACCTTCTTGATCTTCAGGCCATAGGCCATGTTGTCGAACACGCTCATGTGCGGGTAGAGCGCGTAGTTCTGGAACACCATGGCGATGTCGCGCTCGGCCGGCTCGAGGTCGTTGACCACGCGCTCGCCGATGCGGATCGTGCCCTCGGTGACTTCCTCCAGCCCGGCCACCATGCGCAGCAGGGTCGACTTGCCACAGCCCGAGGGCCCGACGATGACGACGAACTCGCCGTCGTTCACCTGGGCGCTGACGCCGTGGATGACCTGGTTGGCCTTCGGGCCGGTGCCGTAGCGCTTGACGACGTTTTCAAATTCAATGGCGGCCATTTGCGGTTGAGCGTTGGGCGTTCAGCGTTGAGCGTGGGAGGGACCGGGATGCACGCTCAACGCCAAACGCTGAACGCTCGACCCGGGCGTCATTTTTCGGTGTCCACCAGGCCCTTGACGAACCATTTCTGCATCAGGATGACGACCAGCGCCGGCGGGATCATGGCCAGCAGGGCAGTGGCCATCACCACGTTCCACTGGTTTGCGGCGTCGCCGCCGGCGATCATGCGCTTGATGCCGATCACCACCGGGTACATGTCCTCGCTGGTGGTCGACAGCAGCGGCCACAGGTACTGGTTCCAGCCGTAGATGAACTGGATCACGAACAGGGCGGCGATCGAGGTGCGCGACAGCGGCAGCAGCACGTCCTTGAAGAAGCGCATCGGGCCGGCGCCGTCCATGCGCGCCGCTTCCACCAGTTCGTCGGGCACGGTGAGGAAGAACTGGCGGAACAGGAAGGTGGCCGTCGCCGAGGCGATCAGCGGGATCGTCAGCCCGGCGTAGGTGTTCAGCATGCCGAGGTCGGCCACCACCTTGTAGGTGGGCATGATGCGCACCTCGACCGGCAGCATCAGGGTGATGAAGATGGCCCAGAAGAAGAAGCCCTTGAGCCGGAACCGGAAGTAGACGATGGCAAACGCCGACAACAGCGAGATCGAGATCTTGCCGAAGGTGATGACCAGCGCCGTCACCAGGCTGACCCACATCATGCGTGCCACCGGAGCCGTCGATCCGGCGCCGTCGCCGCCACCCATCAGGGCGGTCTTCCAGGTTTCCCAGAGGTGGCTGCCCGGCAGCATGGGCATCGGCGCCTGGACGATGTCCTGCGCCGTGTGCGAGGACGCGACGAAGGCCAGATACAGTGGAAACGCCACCGTCAGCACACCCAGCACCATCACCAGGTGCGTGAGCACGGTCAGGCCGGGTTTGCGCTCGATCATCGCCGATGGTCCTCATGATCGCGCGCCCTCGATGCCACGCGGGTCGGGATGGCGCGCGCCGTGGCGGTCTGGTGCCGCAGCCGTTTGGGGGCTGGTCTCATTTCAACGTCTCGCGGTGCGCCGCGCCATCAGCGGCGCGTAAATCCGGGGGAATCCAAAGGCCGCGGAGCAGGCCATGCCAGTGGCAGCCATGGCCGGGGTTTCCCTGGCCAGAGGCTGCGCCCC